>JAAWSH010000133.1 GCA_022801475.1 Acutalibacter sp.
CAAAGGCAGCTGCCTTTGGCGTTTCCGTTTGTCGGGCGAACCCTTGACCCCATGGCGCTTTACCCTTTGTTTCCCTGGTTTTTCGGCGGTTCCATTATTTTTCAGGAGGTGCCCATCTATGGATATCGTGCCCATCACCAGCCGCCGCAGTCCGGTTGTTCGGGCAGCGGCAGCGCTTTCCTCTGCCAAGGACCGTCGGGAGCGGGGCGCTTTCCTTTGTGAAGGGGCGCGTCTCTGTCAGGACGCGGTGCTTTCCGGCATTCCGGTGGAGGCCTGCTTTTTTACCCCGGACGCCCAAAAAAAGTACGCCTCTTATCTGGACCTAATTCTAAAGGCCGCTAAGGCCGTCTATCAGGTGGAGCCGCCTGTGGCCCAATTGCTGGCCTCTACTAAAAGCCCCCAGGGTATTTTTTGTGTATGCGCCCGTCCAGCCAGTTTAGGCCAGGCAATTAGCTTTGCCCCCCGGCGCCCCTGTTTAGTGCTGGAAAATCTCCAGGACCCGGGCAACTTGGGAACTATTCTGCGTACCGCCGAGGCCCTGGGGCAGTTTCAGGTATTCTTGCTGGGAGACTGCTGCGACCCTCTCTCCCCCAAAGCGCTGCGGGCCTCTATGGGGGCAGTGTTTCGCCTAGCCCTCTCAGAGCAGCCCTCCGCCTCTTTTTTGCTTGACCTGCTACACCGCCAGGGCTATGCCTGCCACGCGGCCGTGCCCCAGCCGGCGGCTGCGGACGTGACTCAAATTGACTTTACCCGGGGCCTGCACGCGGTATTTATCGGCAACGAAGGCAGCGGGCTCTCCCCTGCTGTTCAGTCTCTTTGTGACGGGCCCATTACGATTCCCATGCAGGGGCGGGCGGAATCTTTAAATGCGGCGGCGGCGGCCACTGTGCTTTTGTGGGAGATGTGCCGGACACCGAGAAAGGGGACGTGTTATGATTGACCATCGGGTGTACTGGATGTGGCTACAGCATGCTTTTGGCGAAGGAAGCCCTGTGCCCTGGATGATCTACAACTACTGCGGCGGCAGTCTGGAAAGTTTCTTTCAGGCAGGTTCGTCCCTGTGGAATCGTCTGCCCTATGTCAAAGAGCGCCACGCCATGGCCCTTAGCGCTCACGCTTTGGAGGAAGCCCAGGTACGGCTGGAATACGCCGCAAAAATGGGCTGGGAGGTACTGACCCCAGAGTGTGAGAAATATCCCGACAGCTTCAGGAATATTTCAAACCCTCCCGCGGTACTGTATATAAAAGGCGCTCTGCCCAACCTGGAAGGCTCTCCGGTGGTCGCTGTGGTGGGTTCGCGAAAAGCCCGGGATGAAAGCCGCGACGCGGCTAAGCGCATCAGCTACCAGCTGGCTGCCAGCCAGGCCATTGTAGTCAGTGGCGGGGCCGCTGGTGTAGACCAGGCCGCGTTGCAGGGGGCGCTTATGGCTTTTGGACGGATCATCTGTATTCAGCCGGTGGATCTTTCCAGTGAATATCTGGCAGGGACCGCTGTGCTGCGCCGGCAGGTGCTGGAAATGGGCGGCGCTGTAATAAGCGAATATTTCTCCGCCCGCACCCCTGGCCATGGCTGCTTTCAGCTTCGCAACCGGTTGATCTCCGGTATCAGCGACGGCGTAGTACTGGTGCAGGCTAAAGAGAAGAGCGGCACCATGATCTACTCCCGTCATGCCATTGAACAGGGCCGGGAAGTGTTTGTATATCCCGGTCCTCCTGGCGACCCCGCCTTTTCCGGTAGCCAAACTCTCATCGAAGACGGCGCTATTCCCATTACCAGCGGTACGGAAGTGTTAGAATTTCTCTCCAAATGCTTTCGGCCCTTTGCGCCTACTCCTGTTCACCCACCGCCGTCCGTTCAGCCGCTGATGCCAAAAGCCGCCCATCCCCCAGCGCCTCGGCTTGCAGAGGTCTTTCAGCCAGAGGACGTCTTACCCGCCAGCGCCGCCTCTCCTTTTTTGGCCCTGGCAGACTCTGGAAGACCTGGCCGAAAAGAGGCTCCCAGGCCAAAAGAACTTTTGAATGCCCAGCAGCGGCAAATTGTAGAGGCATTGGACGCGGGTGAGCAGACCTTTGGCCAGCTGGAAGAGCTCACCGGGTTAAAGGCCGGGCAGCTGATGGCCCTGCTTACTGAACTAGAGCTAGACGGGCACATTGCCTCTTGTTCCGGCAAACGGTACCGGTCAACAAAGAAATAACCTGGCGGCTGCCAGGCCCAGCCCGAAACTACCCGTCCATTCGTTGGGGCGGGGTTGCCCTCATGAGGGAGGAAAGGATTGTATTATGTCAAAATTAGTCATTGTGGAGTCGCCTTCTAAGGCGAAAACCATTCAAAAATATCTTGGGCCCGGATACAAGGTAGTGGCCTCCATGGGCCACGTGCGGGACCTGCCCAAGGCCAGGCTCTGTGTGGACGTGAAGGACCACTTTAAACCCAAGTATACCATTATAAAAGGCAAAGAACAGTTAGTGAAGGACCTAAAGGCCGCCGCCGCAGACGCGGACGACGTGCTGCTAGCCACTGACCCGGACCGGGAGGGCGAAGCCATCTCCTGGCACCTGGCCTATATTTTAAACTTGGATGAAAGCGCCCCGGACCGGGTAACCTTTAACGAAATAACCAAGACCGGCGTGGCCGAGGGAATGGCCCACCCGCGCACCATTGACATGGACCTGGTAAACGCCCAACAGGCCCGGCGTATCCTGGACAGGCTGGTGGGCTATACCCTGAGCCCGTTTTTGGTCAAGACCATCCGTAAAGGCCTTTCCGCCGGCCGGGTGCAGTCCGTGGCTGTGCGGATGATTGTGGACCGGGAAGAAGAGATTCGCGCCTTTGTGCCTAAAGAGTACTGGAGCCTGGACGCCAAGCTGACCGCGCCCCCCAGCCGTTCCATATTCCCCGCCGCTTTTTACGGGGATGAAAACGGGGAAATCGCCGTGGGGTCTAAGGAGGAGGCAGACGCCCTTTTAGACTACCTGAACCAGCAGGAATTTGTGGTGGGTCCGGTAAAAAAAGGCAAGCGCAGCCGCCAGCCTGCGCCGCCCTTTATCACCTCTACCCTACAGCAGGAGGCCAGCCGGAAACTGGGCTTTCAGGCCTACCGCACAATGCGGGCCGCTCAAGAGCTGTACGAGGGCGTGGAGATTGAGGACCAGGGCGCCGTGGGCCTGATTACCTACATGCGTACCGACTCTCTGCGCATTTCCGAGGACGCTGTCCGAGACGCGGCAGAGTTTATAGAGGGACGCTGGGGCGGCAAGTATCTGCCCCCAAAGCCCCGGCACTTTAAGTCTCGGGCCGGGGCCCAGGATGGCCACGAGGCCATTCGCCCTTCCACTATCAGTCTAACCCCCGAGCGGGTGAAGGACTCCCTGACCTCTGACCAGTATAAATTATACAAACTTATTTGGGAGCGGTTTATCTCCAGCCAAATGGCCAACTGCGTGCTGAACACCACCCAGGCCAACATTCTGGCCGGAAAATATATTTTTAAAGCCAGCGGTTTTAACGTGGCCTTTGACGGCTTTACCGCCCTGTATGAAGAAAGCCGTGACGAGGACGAAAAGGCCGGCAAAGATCTGCCTCCCCTGGAGGAGGGCATGAAGCTGAAGGTGCGGGACCTCTCTGGCAACCAGCACTTTACCCAGCCGCCCCCGCGCTACACCGAGGCCTCGCTGATTAAGACCCTGGAAGAAAACGGCATTGGCCGTCCCTCCACCTATGCGGCCACCATCTCCACCATTACCATGCGGGAGTACGTGACTCGGGAGGGTAAAGCTTTTCGTCCCACAGAGCTGGGAGAGGTGATTACCCAGCTGATGAAGGAGCAGTTCCCCAAAATCGTCAATGTGAAGTTTACCGCCCAGGTGGAAAATGACCTGGACGCCGTACAGCGGGGCGACGAGCAGTGGGTGGACACCCTACAGACCTTTTACGACGACTTTGACAAAACCGTGCAGAAGGCCAAAAAGGCCATGGACGGGGTGAAGATCCACCTAAAAGAGGACGAGACCGACGAGATCTGCGATAAATGCGGACGGCCCATGGTGGTAAAACACGGGCGCTTTGGCAAGTTCATTGCCTGCTCCGGCTACCCAGAGTGCCAGAATATCAAGAAGATCGTCAAGGACACTGGCGCGGAATGTCCCAAGTGCGGGGGTAAAATTATTGAGCGCAAGTCCAAAAAGGGCCGGGTGTTCTACGGCTGCGACCGCTACCCGGACTGCGACTTTGTCAGCTGGGATCCGCCCACCAAGGAGAAATGCCCGGTGTGCGGAAAAACCTTGTTGCAGAAGAAAACCAAGGATAAGCGCATCTACTGCGCCACCCAGGGCTGCACCTACCCGGGCCGGGTTCCCAAGGACTGAGGGTTGCTTATGGATAAAATCACCGTAGTAGGAGCAGGCCTGGCCGGGTGCGAGGCCGCCTGGCAGATTGCCCGCCGGGGCGTGGCCGTGGACCTGGTGGAAATGAAGCCCCAGCGCTTCTCCCCGGCCCACAAGAGCCCGGGCCTGGCCGAGCTAATTTGCTCCAACTCCTTAAAAGCCGCCCGGATTGAGAGCGCCGCCGGTTTGCTAAAAGAAGAAATGCGCCGCATGGGCAGCCTGCTGGTACCCATCGCCGAAAAGGCCGCGGTGCCCGCTGGCGGCGCGCTGGCGGTGGACCGGGACCTGTTCTCCCGGCTGGCCACAGAGGCCATTGAGAACGAGCCCCTTATCATCCTGCGCCGGGAGGAACTGACCCGTCTGCCAGAGGACGTGGCCGTTATCGCCACAGGGCCCCTGACGGCGGAGGCCCTGTCTACCGAGATACAGGCCCTGTGCGGGGGCGGGCTAAGCTTTTTTGACGCCGCCGCGCCCATTGTCACCCGGGAGAGCATCCGTATGGAACACTGCTTTACCGCCGACCGCTACGGTCGGGGCCAGGGGGACGGGGACTATATCAACTGCCCCATGAACAAAGAGGAGTACGAGGCCTTCGCCGCCGCCCTGGTCTCGGCCCAGCGGGCCCCGGTCCACGGCTTTGACCAGGCGGGGCCCAAGGTCTATGAGGGCTGTATGCCCATCGAGGTGCTGGCCAGCCGGGGCCGGGACGCCATGCGCTTTGGCCCCATGAAACCCGTGGGCCTTGTGGACCCCCGCACCGGCCACCGCCCCTGGGCCGTGGTACAGCTGCGCACCGAGAACCGGGAAAACTCCCTTTATAACCTGGTGGGCTTTCAGACCAACCTGAAGTTCGGGGAACAGCGGCGGGTGTTTGGGATGATCCCCGGGCTGAAAGAGGCGGAGTTTGCCCGGTACGGGGTGATGCACCGGAATACCTTT
>JAAWSH010000134.1 GCA_022801475.1 Acutalibacter sp.
CACATCTGCAGTTTTCAGATCTTCCATTCCCGCCTTGCCGTCAATGGCACCACAGGAACATGCATCCAGCAATGACTCCTCATGGGTATCCATGCCCAGCACGCAATGCCCCGTGTTCTGCTTCAACGACTTAGCAATAGATCCGCCAATTAATCCCAGCCCTACAACGACGACTTTCATAGGGCATGTACCGCATTCCATACCCGGCTTACCTTTTTAGCCAGGCTGTCAAACTGAGCTGGAGTAATAGACTGTGCTCCATCGCAAAGGGCATGACTAGGGTCGTTGTGTACCTCAATAATTAATCCATCGGCCCCAATGGCGGCAGCTGAAATGGCCAAAGGCTCGATCAACCAGTTAATGCCGCTGGCATGGCTGGGGTCCACTACGACAGGCAGATGAGAAAGACGCTTAATCACCGGAACGGCGGAAATATCCAGGGTATTACGAGTCATAGTCTCATAAGTACGAATGCCCCGCTCGCAGAGAATAACCTGTTCGTTTCCCCCAGCCATGATATATTCTGCACTCATTAATAGTTCCTCAATAGTATTAGCCAGGCCTCGCTTTAGCAGGATGGGCTTATCTATTCGTCCCAACTGCTTGAGCAGTTCAAAATTCTGCATGTTCCTGGCCCCTACTTGAATAATATCCACATCGTCAAACAGGGACAGATGATCCATACTCATAATCTCGGTGACAATGGGCAGTCCCGTCTTTTTCTTTGCTTCCGAAAGCAGCTCCAGTCCCTCTGCCTTCATACCTTGAAAAGCATAGGGCGAAGTGCGGGGCTTGAAGGCACCTCCCCGCAGGAAAGCAGCTCCAGAGGCCTTGACGCTTTCCGCTATGTCACAGATCTGCTCTTCGCTCTCCACCGAGCAAGGCCCGGCAATCAGTGTCAGGCCTCCCCCGCCAATCTGCTGTCCCCCTGGCAATGTAACCACGGTATCCTCTGGATGAAATTTTCTATTGGCCTTTTTATAGGGCTCCTGCACCCGGCGTACGGCCTCTACCACATCCTGGGCGGCAATATATTCATCATCTATTACGGTGGTATCTCCAATAAGCCCTAGTACCGTGCTGTGCGCGCCTACCCAGGTATTAACGGTCACATCATAACGGCTGGTCAGCTTTTTCATAAAGTCGTCCACTTTTTCTTGAAGTTGGTTGGGCTTAAGTACAATAATCATATTCATCCTCCTAACAAAAATTTTTGCAAGATCGGAAACAGCGTCGTTCAAAGTTCTGCAACTCTGAACACAAAAAAGCGGAGCACCACGGCTCCGCAAATACAAATCTCTATCTTCTTGTCTACTACAGACAGGTCGTAGCAACATGGTTCAAGAGGAAACGCAGCCGTCTATTCCGTTGTACACACAAAAAGCCCGCGCGGTAAATCGCAGGCTAAAGTAATAATAAAATCGTTTTGCACTGTAAACGGCCATAGACAGAGATGTCCTTTCTATGCAATATCTTTATCTTTGAATTTCATTTTATCTCAAATTTACTGTCTTGTCAAGTGCTTTTTCACCCACCATTACTGGTCTGGAGCCAGTGCGCATAGGCCGTTTCCACCCGTCGGGCCACTGTTAGGGGCGGGGCGCCTGCGTCTACAGTCAGGTCCGCAGCTGTCCGGTATAAAGGACAACGCTTTTCATGAAGCATAGCAATCACCTGCCGCCGGTCCGGCACTTGCAGCAGTGGACGCCGCTTGTCCCGCTTTAGACGTTCTTGGAGCGCTGCCAGGGGAGCATCCAAAAAAATAATGACTCCCCCGTTTTCGTGAAAGGCCTCCACATTCTTTTCGGCCAGTACCGTACCCCCGCCACTGGCAATAATCTGTTGCTTTTTTTCTGCTATTTCTCGCACAACCTGGGTCTCCCGCCTACGAAAACCATCTTCACCATATTCTGCAAAAATCTCCGAGACCGTCATGCCCTCCCGGGCCTCAATGTACTGGTCCAGGTCGCAAAATTCCCGTTCCATTAGTTTTGCCAGCCACCGGCCCACACTGGTCTTTCCGCAGCCCATAAAGCCGCAAAGGATGATATTTCCACTCATGACCGACCTCCAAACAGCCGCTCCATCTCCTCCTGGGCATCTTGAATTAGCCGCAAAAGGTCCTCATTACGGAACTCTGTATCATACCATATCTTGTGGGAGTAAGCCGCCTGGCACACCAGCATTCCCATGCCAGGCACGGTTTTCACACCCAACCCACAGGCTTTTTTTAGCAGCGCCGTCTCTGTAGGGTTATAGACCGCGTCGAATACCGCGTCGCACCGGGCCACTACCCGGTCGCTGACAGGGCAGGCCTCCCAGTGGGGATACATGCCCACGCTGGTGGCGTTGACCAGTAGGCCGTAGCGGCAGGAGGGCTCCTCCTCCAGCTCCCGGTAGCTTTTCACCGTGACCATAAAGCGCCGGTCCCCCCGGCCCCGGGCAAACTCCGCCAACCTATTGGCCAACTCCATGGCCTTTTCGTAAGAGCCCTCCCGGTGGACCAGGGTGATGTCAAAATCCTCATGCTGGATCGCCGCCTGAAAAGCTACGGCCTTGGCCGCGCCGCCACTACCCAGAATCAGCACTTTCCGACGGAAATCCAGACCGTGGATCGCCAGAGACACCGCTGCGCCGGCGCCATCGGTGGTATAGCCGTAAAGCTTGCCGTCCACCACCTTCACGGTGTTTACCGAGCCGCATAGCTTCGCACTCTCACACATATCCTCAAGGTAGGGTATGATAGCTGTCTTATGGGGGATGGTAACGTTAAAGCAATCCAGTTCCCGCAGTTTTGGTAACGCCGCTTTCAAATCTGGTACATCCAGCACCTGATACTCCATTGGAATGTTAGAGAGCTCAAATAGGTGTTTCTGAATAAAAGGCGACATGGTATGCCCAATGGGGTGGCCAATCACCCCTGCTCGGACAGCCGCCTTGCCGACGGCCATCTTCTGTGTGATCATGGAGATTTTCCCTCTTCCTTTCTGGATTTTGTGGACCGTAGCCGGGAAAAAGGCCCAAATATGGATTTTTTTTCATTTCATAGTTGACAAAGGGCCACGCAGTAAATAAAATGAAAGGGATAGATGTACTCACCGTAGGCTCCGGTATGGGACTATTATAGCACAGGCGTGCAGGTTTGTCCATCATCACTCACAGCGGCTCAAGCTGTTAGGGAATCCGTCCCGTAGGACTGGACTCCCACAAATATGAAATATCTAAAATTAGGAGGCAGCAAAGATGGTTCTGGAAAAAATTAAAACAATACTCAGTGAGCAGTTCAGTGTAGAAGAAAGTGAGATCTCTCCTGAAACTCTTTTGGAGGATGACCTGGGGGCCGACTCCTTGGATGTAGTGGACCTGCTGATGACCATTGAGGACGATTTTGAGGTGGAGATCCCTGACGAAGAGGTAGAAAATATCAAGACAGTGGGCGCACTGGTAGAGTACATCGAGAGCCACTCTCAGGACTAAGCCCCGCTTTCGGCCCGCGGCAGAACTTTTGCCCGGGCTTTTTTTCATATTTTTAGCCAGCGGTGGCCTTTCAAACATGACGGTATGCTGTCATGTTCCGATGCTTGCAGAAACAACCTCTTTTGAGGGCATATTTAAGAGTGAAGGGAATGATTCCGCATGATTCAGAATTTCCAATGTGTGAACATCAGCTCAAAGAATCCAAAAGCCCTGGCGGATTTTTATCGCTTAATTGGCGCGCCGGTGTTTGTGGAAAACGACTGCTATGACGGCTGGAACATCGGCGACCCGGAAAAGGGCGGCTATGTGTGCTGCTGGGATGAGAATATCTGGGGAAAGTCCACGGCGGGCTTTGTCACCATTGTTCTAAACTCTGACGATGTTCAGAAGACGTATGAAGAGCTCAAGGCCAAGGGCCTTGAAATCGACCCGCCCAAAACCGCTGTCTGGGGCGGTCAGGAGCTGACCTTCCAGGACCCGGACGGCAACTCTGTGCTGATACTGTAAGAATTTATACCGATAAGATTTGTACTAGGATATTCAAGCGTAGTTTTGCGGCACAGTCAACGGCGAAATTTGCCGAATAGACTGATGCAATATCCTATCGGTACCAGTGCTAAGGAGGAAAAACACTTGCAAATGAAGCTAGGGCATGTCAAACTTGGGGTCAGCGACTTGAAACGCTCTTTGGAGTGGTACACACAGATTCTGGGCTTTGAAGTGGACAGCTACTGGCCCAAGGAGAAGCCCAATTACTACGACTTCAAGGGCTCTGGGGCCACCTTCTCTATTGGCCAGGCAGAGCATGGGGGCATCTATCACGGAGGCCGGATCAATTTTGAGGTGGATGATGTGGGCGGCTTATGGGAGAAGCTCAAGGATAAGGCTACGGTGGTGGAGCCTATCTGGGATACCCCCTGGGGCACCAGGAAGTTCACCATAGCAGACCCGGACGGCAACGAGCTGGGATTTTCCCAGTGACAAAAAAGCCCCTTTGACTGGGGCTTTTTCTTTTGTATCAGTCTGACCTGGTCATAAAATCGCACCCGGTTTTTTGCGCAAATTCCTTGCAAATCCCTCCCGTTCCCGCTATAATGAGTAGGAATACGCAATCGGAAAGGACGATGGATATGGCGCAACAAAAAAAGATGGTAGAGGCCATCACCTCTATGGATGAGGACTTTACCCAGTGGTATACCGATGTCGTAAAAAAGGCTGAGCTGGCAGACTACTCCAGCGTAAAGGGCTGCATTGTGTACGAGCCTTACGGCTACGCCATTTGGGAGAACATCCAGCATGAGATGGACGTCCGCTTTAAAAAGCTGGGGGTGCAGAATGTCTGTATGCCCATGCTGATTCCCGAGAGCCTGCTGCAAAAGGAAAAGGACCACATTGACGGCTTTGCCCCCGAATGCGCGGTGGTGACCCAGGGTGGCGGTGAGGGCCTAAGCGAAAAGCTGTACATCCGCCCTACCAGTGAAGTGTTGTTTTGTGAGCATTACCAGAAGGTGATCCATTCTTATCGAGATTTGCCCAAGCTGTATAACCAGTGGTGTTCGGTAGTACGCTGGGAAAAGACCACACGGCCCTTCCTGCGCGGTATGGAGTTTTTGTGGCAAGAGGGTCATACCATGCACGAGACCCCCGAGGAGGCCCAGGAATTCGCCCTAAAAATGCTACGGGTATACGAAGAGGTTTACCGGGACGTGCTGGCTATTCCCCCTGTAGTGGGCAAAAAGACGGAAAAGGAAAAGTTCGCCGGGGCCGAGGCCACCTATACCCTGGAAC
>JAAWSH010000135.1 GCA_022801475.1 Acutalibacter sp.
TGGTGGAGCGGTATAGCAAACACAGTTAAAAACCGGAAAAACCGCCTTTCAGGTTGGGCGGCAGCGTAAAAAGGGAATGATTTTGTGATAAAAGCTGTTTTTTTCGACATAGACGGTACCTTACTGGACCACGGCCACGGCGGCGTAATGCCTGCCTCCACCCAGCGAAGCCTCGTTCGACTGCGGGAAAAGGGCGTGAAATTATTGGTAGCAACCGGGCGTTTCCCCGCTATGGTCACCTTTATGGAGGAGTACTTCCCCTTTGACGGCTTTGTTACCATGAACGGCCAGCTGGTCTTTCTGCGGGACGGAACCGTGATCCACCGGCTGACCCATGATCCGGAGGACATCCGCCAGCTGGTGGAAATCTCCCGCCGGGAAGGGTTTCCCAGCCTGATTATTGAAGAAAAGGAATATTTCTACACCCTCCCCTCTCCCGCCATTGACGTGCACTTTACGTTCGGGGGGCTGTCCGTTCCCCAGGCAGCCTATGACACAGCCCGGCTACAGGAGCACCCAGTACTGCAATTTCTCATCTATGCCCCCGAGGATTTGCCCCACCTGGCCCCCTTGCGGCATATTTACCCCACCAGCGCAGGCGGAAATGTCTATGATGTAATTCCCAAAGCCGGCGGCAAAGAGGTCGGTATTGAGGCCGCGGCCAAGTACTTTGGCATAAGCCGGGACGAGGTCATGGTGTTCGGTGACGGAGACAACGACCAGACCATGCTCCGCTGGGCGGGCGCCGGCGTGGCCATGGGCAACGGCACCCCGGCCGCCAAAGCCGCCGCCGGCTACATAACCACCCCCGTGGACCAGGACGGCATTGAGAAAGCC
The DNA here is from genome assembly GCA_022801475.1 of Acutalibacter sp. Classification (GTDB taxonomy): domain Bacteria; phylum Bacillota; class Clostridia; order Oscillospirales; family Acutalibacteraceae; genus Acutalibacter. The sequence continues at coordinate 838 of JAAWSH010000135.1, forward strand.
CTGGAGCATTTCGGCCTAATATAAAAAGCGCAAAGCGCCGTGGGATTCTTAAGGGGTCGCTGTGTGCCGGTGGCAAACATGTAGCGACTGACCGAGCTGGCAGGCGAGAAAGTCCCTTAAGCAAGGTCCAGGGGCAGCGCCCTTGGCCGCCGGAGGCCATCCCCTCAAAAGTCCCCAAGCCCAGGCCGGTACGCAAAAGACAGGTACAGCAAGAGCGCTTCGCTGTACCTGTCTCTTTGTTATTCGGCTTTTTGCCCCATGTCTCCCCAGTCTTTTAGGCCAAGGGGGTGCTAGTTCCATTTCACCGGCCGCAGCACCTCGTAGCCAATGCCCTCTGGGTAGTGGCGCTGGTAACACTGGCAGGCCTCCTCATTCCAGGTAAATAGTCCCCGGCTGTCCTGATAGTTCAGCAGCGGGTCCGAAAGCCCCTTGCCCGCCAAGTCATAGTTCCAGGCCAGCTCCTCCACCCGGCGCATCACCTCGCCATTGTCCTCCATGTAGCTGAACGGCGGGTGGTAGAACACCAGATAATAGCTGCCGGGAAAGCTCTTGATCTCAAAGCCCTTTGGTACCGGCCCGCTGTAGTCCTCCGGCACACCCATTCCATAAAAGTATTTCCGCTCCCCCCGCACCCACCGCCAGCCCGCCGTGTGGCAGGTGACCACGGGGTGGCTCTCGTTGCGCATACTCTCAATCATGCCGCAGACCTGGTCGCAGTCCTGGTACTGCCAAAACTCGTCGTAGTCCCCGGCCCTGTCCTCCCAGATGCCCATGTATTTGTGGGCTGGAATGTACTCCATCCGCACCCTGGCCTCTTTTAGGTTTTCCATGCTCATGGTACCGCCTCCTTGATATAGCTCCGCATAATGCGCGGGATGAAAGACCTCCTTGCTCATACGCAGCGGAATGGGCGTGGGGTTTTTCCGGTAGGCGGCGGGCGTGCACCCAAAGGCCCCGCGAAAAGCCCGGGTCAGCGCCTCTTGAGAGGAAAAGCCATACTCCACCGCAATGTCGATAACCCGCTTTTGGCTGTTTCGCAGGTCCAAAGCGGCCAGGGCCAGCCTTCGGCCCGCCACATAGCCTTTAATGGTGACCCCCGCCACCCGGTGGAACAGCGTGGAGCAATAATAGGGCGAGTACCCCACCTGCCGGGACATCTCCCCCAGCAGGGACTCGCTGGTCAAATGCGCCTCCAGCCAGTCGATCATCTTCTGCACCGTCTGGTTCCACTCCACCATTGGCTTTACCTCCACTGCCCAAAGGGATCTTTCGCATTTATCTTACCGCGTCCAGGGCCCAAAAATCTTGACCTCACTTGCAAAGCTGAAAAGGGCGGAGGGTTTTTGCCCCCGCCCTTTTGTTGCGCCGCGTTTTTGTTTAGATGTTGTAGATGGACACCGCGTCTCGAATGGTTTTTTCCATGGCCTCCCGGCCGTACTTATCCACCTCGGCCTTATTTTTCTCGCCGTGGGTCAGGCAGCCCGCGCCGCCTATGCAGCCTCCCACACAGGCCATGCCCTCAATAAAGTTTCCGGCCAGGGCGTTCTTGCTCTTTTTCAGCAGGGCCAGGCGGCAGGCCTCTATGCCGTCGCAGGGCACGGCCTTTAGGTCGAACGCAATGCCCTGTTCCTTCATAGCCTGGGCCACCGCGTCGGAAACGCCCCCGGACCGGGCGAAAATGCGCCCATAGTACGAGGCGTTGTCCAGCACGTCCTCGGGCAGGCTGGTAATGTCCAGGTCCCGGCTGTCAAACAGGGCCTGAAGCTCCTCAAAGGTCAGCACCGTGTCAATCAGCGGGCGCACCCGCTCCTGGCGGGCCTCGGCCTTTTTGGCGGTGCAGGGGCCGATAAACACCACTTTGGCGGTGGGGTCGGTCTCCTTCAGGTACTTGGCCAGCCGGGCCATGGGCGACAGGTTGTGGGAGATATGCTCTTGCAGCTCGGGGAAAGCGGACTTGATGTACGCCACAAAGCCCGGGCAGCAGGAACTGGTCAAAAAGCCCTTTTCCGCCAGCTCCCGGGACTCCTCCATGGCCACCATGTCCGCGCCCAGGGCCGCCTCGATGACGGTGAAGAAGCCCAGCTCCTTCAGGCCGGTAATCACCTGGCCCAGGCTGGCGTAGGTAAACTGGCTGGAAATGGAGGGAGCCACCACCGCGTACACCTTGTACTTGGTGTTGTTCTCGCTCTTTTTCAGCATGTCGATGACGTTGAGCATAAAGGACTTATCCGTCACCGCGCCAAAGGGGCACATGTACACGCAGGCCCCGCACTGGATGCACTTGCTGTCGTCTATAGCCGCCGCGTTGTCCTCGTTAATCGTAATGGCCTTCACCTTGCAGGCCACCTGGCAGGGGCGCTTGCGGTCCACAATGGCGGAGTAAGGGCAGACCTTTGCGCACTGGCCGCACTCCACACACTTGGTCTTGTCAATATGGGCCACATGGTTGTGGTCAAAGGAGATGGCGCCCCGCTTGCACACGTCCTCGCAGCGGTGGGCCAGGCACCCCCGGCAGGAGTCGGTGACCTCGTACCCGGCGGCGGGGCACTCGTCGCAGGCAATGTCAATAACCTCAATGATGTTGGGGTTGTCCGCGTGGCCGCCCATGGCCATTTTCACCCGCTCGGCCAAAATGGCCCTCTCTTTGTATACGCAGCAGCGCATGGTGGGCTCTTTGCCAGGGACAATGGTCTTGGGAATGTCCATCATATTCTCCAGGATCTTATCCTCCCAGGCAAGCCGGGCGGTCTCCCGAAGAACCTTATATTTTAAGTACTGTACCTTGGTGTCAAAACGTCTCATCTGGTGTTTCTGGTGCATCTCATGCAGCTGGTCCGGTGAAATCGATTGGCTCACTTGGCTGTCTCCTTTCAGGGGGAAAAATCAAACTTGCGCCCGTCTGCCAAAAGCCCCCGCGTATTTTATGGGGAACAAGTTTTTTCATTAAAAGTAGCTGACCTTCACCCGCTTGCCCATCTGCTTTAAGCAGCTGACCAGCTCGTCGGCCAGGCTCATTTTGATACTGAAGGTAATGGGCAGGTCCGGGTTCTGGTGGGCGGGGTTAATGGCCCGGCCCACAAAGAAGTTGATGTCCGTGGCCTCCTCAAACAGCAGGCGGCTGATCATAGCCGCGCCGTCCCGCTTCATGCCCCAGTCCTCATACCGGTCGTTGTCCTTTAGGTAGTCCTTGGCGTATTCCAGCACCCGGGCCACGGTAATCACGCCCTCGGTCACCAGGTCCACGCCCTCTATCTCGGCGGTGGGCGGCAGGTCCGAGCCCTCAAAGTTCAGGCTGGGCTTCAGGGGCTTTCGCAGGAACTTGGAGGCAATGGTAGAGGTGGTGCCCCCGCAGATAATGTGCTTGCCCTCTTTGGAGAAGAACAGGCTCATCATCCGGTCGCAGTCGTCCCGGTTGGAGGGAGGGCCAAACAGCATGTTCATGGGCTCTCTCTTGCGGATGCGCACCACGCAGGAGGTCACGTCGTCCTTGGGCTGGCCGCCGTACAGCTTATAGCACTCGTCCACCAGCATGGTAGAAAGGGTTTTGGCCGTATAGCCAGCCAGAATGATGGTCTCCATAAAGCTGGTGATGTCCTCCATGGACCAGCCGAAATTGTACTCAATGCCAATGCCCGCGTGGGGACAGCCGTCGCTCATGGCAATAAAGGCGTCGTTCTCCCGCAGGGGGATGGTAGACTTAAAAATCTGCTTGCCCCCAATGTTCATCTCGGTCTTGGGATAGTCATAGTTCACCCCGTCCCGCAGAAGAATGACATGGGGGTTGTCGTACTGAATCAGCTCGGCGGTCTGGTTGTTCAGCAGGTGGATGATGGTAAAGGTGGAATAGGCTACCCCGTGCTCGGAGCTAACCGGCAGGGTGGCCGCCACAGCGGAGACGCACTCCTCCAGGGGCAGGCCAGCGGCCATCATGGTGGAGATAATCTTAGAGGTCAGGGTGGAAAGAATGCTGGCCTTCACCCCGCTGCCCAGGCCGTCGGCCAAAACCACCACGGTGGAATCGTCGCTCTGCTCAATGACGTCCACATGGTCGCCGCAGAGCTGCTCGCCAAAATGGTTGATGCTCTTATAGCCGATATCGGCGCACAGGTCATTCATCGGTGATCGACTCCTTCAGCTTTGTCAGGGCGATCTTAGTCTCGGCGGCGGTCTCGCCCAGCAGAGAGGCAATGTCCTGCACAATGCGCATCTGCCTTTCCACCACCTTATCGGCCACCTCTACGGTCTGGCGGCTGATGTCCTCCTTTTTCACCCGGGCCTGCTCTTCGTCCGTGATGTCCCGCAGCAGGCCGATGAGAATGTGCAGGTCCCGGTCATAGACCACGCTCTGCTCTACATAACATTTATATTCCGCCAGGTACACCCGCTGGTCCCGCACGTCCCGCTTGGTGTTCAGCACGTT
>JAAWSH010000136.1 GCA_022801475.1 Acutalibacter sp.
GCATGGTTGGTGTCCTGGTACTCGTCCACCATGATGTAGCGGAAGCGGTCCTGGTAATATTCCAGCACGTCGGGGCATTTTTTAAAGAGGCGCACTGTGTTTACCAGCAGGTCGTCAAAATCCATGGCGTCGTTGTTCTCCAGCCTGTGCTGGTAGGCCTTGTAGGCCCTGGCCACCACCTTTAGCCGGAAGTCGTTGCCCGCCTGGTCCTCGAACTCCTCCGGAGAGATCAGGCTGTCCTTTGCCCGGGAGATCTCTCCCAGAATCGCCTTATGGGAGAGGGACTTCTCGTTAATCTCCAGGTCCCGCATCACATCCTTCATCAGCCGGCGGCTGTCGTCGGTATCATAAATGGTAAAGTGGCTGGTGTAGCCCAGCCGGTCCCCGTCCCGGCGGAGCATTCGAGCGCAGCCAGAGTGGAAGGTGGAGGCGAAAATATCCTCTCCTTCGCTGCCCAGCATGGCGCACAGGCGGTCTTTCAGCTCCCCCGCCGCTTTATTGGTAAAGGTGATGGCCATAATCTTCCAGGGCCGGCAGGCTGAAACCGAAAGCCGCGCCCGGGTAATCTCGGAGAGCTGCCCCCCCTGTAGGTAGTCCTGGCAGGCGGCGGCGTCCTCTTCGGAAAATTCCGGCTGAACAAAGGCATGATTGTAGGCCTTGCCATAGCGCACCAGGTTGGCGATGCGGTTTACCAGCACCGTGGTTTTACCGCTGCCGGCTCCGGCCAAAATCAGCAGGGGCCCGTCCGTCCAAAACACCGCCTCCTGCTGGCGCTGGTTCATACGGGAAAAGTCCTTTTCCAGCACCCTGCGGCGCAGCTCTATGATTTCCTCTTTCTCATATGCCATAAGGTTTGCCCTGTCCTCTCTTATAGAATAGTCGCCAGATAATTTTACCATAATGGGCGGCGAAAGGCAACGGGCGGTGAAAAAATTTGACAAATCCCCCGCTAAGCTTTAGAATATAGTTAACGCGGTTCAAAAGAGGCGATACCTCTTTTGAACCTGGCGGCACGGGTATGCCCGTGCCGCTCTGCTTGAAAATCGGTACATACCGATTTTCAAGTGCGTTTACTATAAAAGAAAACCGGAAACAGGCGGGCCAAAAAAGTTTCGCCGCGCCGCCTGGCGGTTGGGCCGGCGCTTAACCAACCCTTTACCTGGCTTTGCCAAGCAAAGAGGGCCAGGGCCCTTGTAATGCCCCCCTTTGCTATCGTCTAAAAACCAAGAAAGGACCACCCCCATGGAAAAACTAAAACATATCAAAGGCGTCTTTTTCGACCTGGGCGGCACCCTGTTGTATCCGCCCTCGGGCAGCTGGATGTTCTCGGAGCTGGCCTACCGCTATTTCCCCCGGGAAGCCCTGGGCAGCCCCCAGGCAGCCTCTATGATGGAGGAGGCCAGCCGGGCGCTGCACAGCGACCACCTGCTGACCAGTCTGGACGAGGAATATCAGCGCTTTCTGCAATACTACACTACGGTGGCAAAGGGGCTGGGCCTATCCCTAACCCAAGAAGAGCTTGGCCTGGTGACCCGGGATAAGTTGGACAAGAAGGGAAATTACCGGCTTTTTGACGATACCAAAGCCACCCTGGAGGCCCTGGAGGGCAGGTACCGGCTGGGCATTATTTCGGACACCTGGCCCTCCATTGTGCCCCAGCTGGAATCTATGGATATTTTGCGGTACTTTGACTGCGCCACCTACAGCTTTGCCCTGGGAACCCTGAAGCCGGACCCCAGGATGTATGAGGCCGCCCTAGAAAAAATGGGCCTGCCCGCTGAAGAAACCCTCTTTGTGGACGACCTGTCCAAAAATCTGGAAGGCGCCCGGGCCGCGGGCATTCATCCTGTGCTGATACGGGCTCTGCCGGGCGCCCAAGTGGCCCCGGAGGGCGTTCCTGTAATCGAAACCATCTCCGGCCTGCTGGACCTGCTGGACTGAAAGGGGGAAACACATTGGATGCCAACGAAAGGATTATCCACTGGGCGGAAGAAGGGGCCCGCCTGTCTCCCCCAGACTGGGAACATCTGCCCACCATCCCCCTGTATGTGGACCAAGTGCTCTTATATCTGCGGGATAGTCTGCACCTTTTTGAACGGGACGAGGATGATCTTCTTTTGACCAACTCCATGATCAATAACTATGTAAAGACCGGCGTGCTGGCTCACCCAGAAAAGAAAAAATACAGCCGCCAACACCTAGCGGCACTTATAACCATCTGTATGCTGAAACAGGTGCTGGCCCTACAGGATATTGTCACCCTGCTGGACGGCGAAGACCTGGGACCCGAGCTGTATGAGCTTTTCCTCTCTGCCCACACCGGCGCGGTGCGGGAAACCTGCCAAGAGCTGGCCCAGCGCTGCCAGGCTGGAGAAAGCCCCCGGCGGCAGGCCCTGCGCCTGGCGGCAGAGGCCAACGCAAAACGGGCCGCGGCAGAGCGCATTCTGTGTGAGCTGGCCAAGGAGAAGCAGCCGGAAAAGAAATAGCCCGAAAAAAATGCCGGGGCCCCGATCAATGGATGATGCGGGGCCCGGCTTTTTGTTTTCTTGTCTTATAGCTTAAAGTCCTCTGGGTCAAAGTCCCTGGTGCGCAGAGGCGGCGCTGGGAGGGGCTCCCGCTTTAAAGGGTCGTACAGGTACGCCTTGCAGCGGGCTGCCTCTGTCTTTTTATGCAGCGTGCACGCCGGGTTGCCCGCTGGCCCGCCATTGTACGTGCAGTACTGGCAGTCCGGAGGAATCTCCCCGCCAAACAGAGGGGCTTTTTTCTTTTTGAACATCTTTTTCACCTCATGATAACTTCTTTTACTCAATCAAAAAGCGGAAAACCGGCGCAGCATGCCGTGGGGCTTTCGCGGGATGACCGCGCACCAATGGAACCTGGCAAGCCACCGAGCCGGCAAACGAGCCGCTTTGGGCCAAAAGCCGTCTCCACTGAACCTGGTCCCATGGGACTGTGATGATGCAAGCCGCGCAAAAGCTCCCTGCCTTTTTACAGGCGGCTGTACACCAGGTATGCTCCGGCCTTTAGCAAAACGGCCGCTGCCAGGGCTGCCAGGGACATATAAAACGCCGGCATATTATACAGCGCTGTAGCCGTGGTGGTGAACAAAAGGAACAGCAAAAGTACATCCACCACCAGCCCGCCGCTTTTGTCGTGAAGGTACTGCCTGCGCTCGTCCTGTTCTTCCAGCATCTTCTCTTCCAGCAGAAGCCGGTTTTTCAGCAGGGCCTTATTATGATGGATGCGAACGCCCACCCAGACCATCCCGCCAAAATAAATGACCCGGTACGTCAGGTTTGCAAGGTCTGTCATCATCCGGCTGTCGCCCCCGCCGGTTTGGCCCACTACCACCATAAAGGCCAGCATCAGCGCCAGAAGCAGCCAAAGGGCCCGGTTCCGCCACCGGATCTTTTCCGTATAGGTCGTGCTTTTCCTCTCTTTCATAGCTGCGTTCCCCTTTCCAGAGCCCGCTTTCGCGGCTCTATTTCTTTTCCCGTTCCAGGCGGTCATTTTCCAGCAGCAAGTTCTCCTTTAAGCAGCAGACGTCCTCTATGGTGGCGCCAAAAACCTGGGCCAGCCGGTAGGCAAGCATCAGCGAGGGGCTGTACTGGCCCTTCTCAATAGAAATGATGGTTCGAGCAGACACATGCACCTGCTGGGCCAGCTGCTGCTGGGTTAACCCCCCAGCGGTGCGCAGCTCTTTTACGCGGTTTTTGATCTTCACCACCCCTTTCATATGAAGCTCGCTTCCTGTGAAGTTTACTTTATGTTACCATGTTTTCCGGGGTTTGTCAAGGGTTTTTTTCCAAGGCTTTTTGAGAAGAGAAAGCCCCTGTGCCGCCGGGAACCACACCGTGCTACTCATTTATTTTGCGTCTCCTTCCGGCCCAGCATCAGTAAAAACGCTCCGCACATCAGCAGCACCGAAGCGCCCCCTGCCGCTGTTCCCGAGAATGCCCGCACCCCCTGGGCCCCGGCCGGAGCCCAGGCAGCCAAAGCCCCGCGGGGCAAAAAGGTCTGAAGCAGCAGGCAGCACCCTGCTGAAAGCAGGCCGTGCATCAACCGGAACAAAAAGTACTTCCAACGTTTTACCGGCAGTTGAGGGAAAAACGCGAACACCTGCATGTGCACGCAAAGCCCCCCAAACCCCAGCCCAAAGGCATAGAGCGCCGGCCCCGCCCCTGCCTGGAGCGCGTCGCCCACGCCGCCGGTGACTTCCAGCCCAAAAGACACCACGGCCCCCCACTGGAAGGGGCTTAGTCCCCCTATGCGGCTGAACTGCCGCACCAGAAAACCATAAACTCCGCTGCCGTGGAGCAGTGCGGTAAAACCGGAAAACAGCACCACACACGCGCACATCAAAAGCACACTGCGGGCCCCTTCATTGACCGAGCGTATCAGCGCGCCTCCCACCGGGGCCTCCTCCCGGAGAATCTCCTCCTCCGGCCGGGGGGCTTTCCATGTTGTCAGAACCCCCAGCAGAATCCCTGTCAGCGTAACCGAGACAAACAACAGCAGCCCCAGCCGTCCACTGCCCAGCATCCCCCAACCCAAAAAGGTGATGACAAAGGCTACCCCGGGGTTTACACAGAATAGCAGCATCCGCCCGGCCTGCTCCTGGGTGATACGGCCCCGCTCCAGCAAAAGAGAGACCCCCCGGGCCCCGGCGGGGTAGCCCCCCAGAAAGCTCATGAGCACCGGCGCGGCACAGTGGCCGGGCAGGCGGAACAACTTCCGGGTAAGCCCCCCCAGAGGACCACCCAGGGCAGCGGCGGCCGGGGAAACCACCGCAAAGCTGGAGAGCACCATAAAGGGGAACAACGAGGGGGTCAATACCGTTAAGCATTGACTGATACTAGCCGCCACGCTTTGGCGTACTTGCTGGGGATAGCGCAGCAGAGCCAGAAGGACCGTTAAAAACCCCAGGGCACATAGGCCCGCCCGAAAGCTGGGCAGGGCTGGCAGATATTTCCGGCGTTCCAAAAGAACCACGACCTTTCGCCATAATAATGCCAGTATATGAGCCCAGGAGGTGATACATTCTGGGGACCGCGCATATTACTTACACAGGGCGGCTAGGCCTTGACGCCGTGGCCGGCAGACTTGACAGACGCTTCCCACAGCGCTTTTCGTTTTATTTCCTCTGTTCTTGGCCAGCGTCTCTTTTGACCAGAAAGGGCGCTTTTCGGTGTCAAAAACCTCCGAAAGGCGGCAAGCCTTTCTTCC
>JAAWSH010000137.1 GCA_022801475.1 Acutalibacter sp.
CTGCCTTAGCTACCGTATGGATACTTTTGAGGACTACGCGGCTATGATGGAGCAGTTTTGCGGGGCCACCGGCCATCCGGAACTGCTGGAAGAAACCGTGGAGGTACCCAGAAGGCAAATTCAGCTGGCAAAAGAAAAGGCGCCCACAGATGGTGCTGGCCCCCGCGTGCTGCTAATGCGGGCTTTTTCCACAGGTATTAAGGCCAAGACCGATGACGAACTGGCCGGGGCCATTCTTAAGGACTTGGGCTGTGAGAACATTGCCGACGGCAATCCAATGATGCTGGAGGACCTGAGCCTGGAAGAGGTCATTGCCGCCAACCCGGACTTTATCTTTGTCACCACCATGGGGAACGAGGAAAAGGCCCTTGGCTACCTGCAAAGCGCCATAGACCAAAATCCCGCCTGGTCCGGCCTAACGGCGGTGAAAGAGGGGCGCTATGTGGTGCTGCCCAAGGACCTGTTCCACTATAAACCCAACCACCGCTGGGGGGAGAGCTATGAGTATTTGGGCAAGATCCTCTATCCAGAAGCTGGCTGGGACTAAGCTGCCTGCCAGGGCCAAGCTGACCCTGCTGCTGGGACTGGCTCTGGGGGCAGCGCTGCTAGGCCTGGGGGAAGAAACAGCCCGCAGCTTGGGGCTAAACGTAGCCCTTATCCGTTTTTTGTTAATCGTCACGGCATGTGTGCTGGCGGGCAGCGCGGTAAGTTTTTCGGGACTGTTAAGCTTTGTAGGCCTGCTGGCGCCCCACATGGTGCGGCGGCTTTTGGGAGAAGCGGCCACTGGTCACCGGGCGCTTCTCCCGGCAGCGGCGCTGCTGGGGGCTGGGTTTGTGGCCCTGTGCGATCTGCTAAGCCGGGTTCTTTTCGCGCCCTTTGAAATTCCCGTGGGGATTTTACTCAGCTTGGTAGGCGGTCCCTTTTTTCTGTTTCTCATTTTACGGCAGAGGGGGCGGGGCAGGTGATCCGGTTCCATCAGGTCAGCGTGGGCTATGGATCCAGGGTGGTGGTGAAAAATGTCAGTTTTATTGCGCCCAGGGGCCAGGTAACCTCCCTAATCGGCCCTAATGGTTGTGGAAAGACCACCCTGTTGAAAACCGCCTGCAACCTGCTAAGGCCCAGCGGGGGACAAGTTTTATTTATGGAGCGTCCCGTCAGCCAGCTGTCCCGCCGGGAGCTGGCACAGCTGGCTGCCCTGCTGCCTCAGACCCGGGAGGTCCCAGCCATCACTGTGGAGCGGCTGGTGGCGCATGGCCGCTATCCTCACCTAAGCTTTGGGCGGCAGCTTACCGCCCTGGACCGGGAGAAAATTGCCGGGGCCATGGAATGGACGGGAGTACAAGACCTGGCTCGCCGGGAGCTGCAAACTCTTTCCGGCGGCGAGCGCCAGCGGGCCTATATTGCCATGGCCCTGGCCCAGGACAGCGAAATCTTGCTGCTGGATGAGCCCACCACCTACCTGGACATTGACCAAAAATACCAGGTGATGGACCTGGTAGCCCGGCTGCGGGACTGGGGAAAGACCGTGCTGATGGTCTTGCATGACCTGCCCTTAGCGTTTGCCTATAGCGACTGTATCGCGGTGCTGGGAGAGGGAGAGCTGAAGGCCTTTGGCCCGGCGGAAGAGGTGTTTCAGGCCGGCGCAGCCCAGGAGGTCTTTCGCGTCTACGGAAAAAAACTCCCGGTGGATGGCCGGGAGTATTATCTCTTTTACAATCAACGTAGGGAAGACCGATAAATCTTTTCGTGCCTTGATTAAATATGCCTTTAGATTGGGGAAAAGTTTGCAAGCCGGCCGCCTGAAAAATGCTGGGGTTCTAGTACGGCAACTATTCATGGAGGCAGGGACATAGAGTCTGGAAGTTAAAGCAGCCTCTAGCTTTTTGCCACGTCTGTTACCCGCAGAATGCTGCCCTCCACCGTGAATTTCACTTCCACGCCCCCAAAGGCCATACCGTACACCCGCTGGGGGTCTTTGTGGTAATGGGGCCGGGGATCTGCCGCTAGAACAGCGAGCAAGGCCTCCCGGCTTTCGGCAGGTACCCGGGTTAGCAGCTCCGGCGGGCACTCTACGGAAAGGGCCTGCCAGGGCGTCGCCTGGGCAAAGCCACCGGTAGCTTTTGGTTGGCAGTCCGCCTGGGGTAAGTAGGGTTTTATGTCAAAGATGGGCGTGCCGTCCACCAGGTCGGCTCCCCGCACCAGCAGGCTGGGGCCCTGGGGGCCATCCAGTTCCACCTGCTCCAGGGCTACGCAGGAGAGCCCCAGGGGATTGGGACGGAAGGGCGACCGGCTGGCGAATACGCCCACCCGCTGGTTGCCCCCCAGCCGGGGCGGACGCACGGTGGGGGACCATTTGCCAGCTGGACACTGGGAGAACTGCCAGATCAGCCAGAGATGGGAAAAGCCCTCTAGCCCCCGAAAAGCCTCCCGCACCTGGTAGGGGGGTTCAAACACTATCCGGGCCCGGAGGGCGTCAATGAGGCCGCTTTGCCTGGGTACGCCGAATTTTTCGGGAAACTGGCTTTGAATATGTGCAATGGGAAGTAGTTCCATATGCTCCTCCTAATAAAAACAGGCAGCCGTCGGGGTTGCCTGTTTTTTGTACTTGATTATTTGTCTAAGCTGCAAAAATGGGAAAACGAAACGTGAAATTCTTAAGGTGATGCTAGAGATACACGCTTAACAAGGGATCGAGCAGTATGGAGCCGTCCTTTGGCCCAAAGGCCCCAAGAGTCCAAAATTCGGTCCAGTGGGTCCGTCTAAACAGACTATAACGAGAGAGGCAGATGGTGAAGTTCCATATATTGACTCGTTATGTTCAACCGCCTGCGGCCACCATCCATTCCCCGCCGCTGCTGAACAGAACCTCCACTGCTCCGGCCAGGTTTTCCGGCAGGTACAGGGCAAAAGCACAGCCAGACTGGCCGGCCGCACCCTCATCTATGGGGAAAGCTTCGTATACAGTTTCTCCGCAGCGGACGTACACCGGGCTCTCTTGGTCGCAAGGAGCCTCTACCCGGCCGCTGAGCCGCAAGTACCCCGGGAGGTTGGCGGCGGGCTCAGACTCTATCTGGGCGGCGGTGCCGACCGGAGTAGCGTTCATGTCAAAGACCACCTGGGGTGCGGGCATTAGAAAGGGTGCCTGGGCTAAACGAGGCAGATTTCGTTCCACGATTTCCACCACAATATATTGTGCGCCACTCTGCTCCATCATTCCTAGATGATAGGGTGCGGCCCGGGAGAATGTAGCGGAAGAGAAGCTCTCGGCCATTAGGGCGTGCAGGGCGTTTCCAAAGGAGTCTCGGAACATCAGCAGCGGGGCGTTTTCGGCGGCGCTGGTGGTCTGAATGCGCAGATCATCCATCCCTCGGATGGGCACAGCATATTCAAATGCTAAGGCATCCGCAAACGTAAACTCCAGGTCCATCTCTTTGGAGGCTGGGTATAGCATCTCGTGTAGGTCCCCCCGGTGGGTAGGCTGGTAGCTGCCCGCCTTGCCGAAGGCATCCTCTGGGGGCAGGCCCAAAGCTTCCAGCAGAACATCGTGGCCCAGGGCCGCGCCTTTATTGGTCCAGTGGGAGTCCAAGGCAAAATAGAGGGGTTCGCCGTCAAAAGAGCGTATCTGCTCCAGCATTTCGCCGGTATTGCCCAGGGCTGTGAACAGGTCGGCGTAGTGCACTTCCTGCCGGCGGAGGGCGTCCTCTACGGGGGCGGCATAGGCCGCTGGGGCGGGGGAGAGGCCTTCCGGCAGGTACTCGGGGCAGATAGAGGCCTTATTCGGGGCGATGGTGAACACAAACACACCCCCTTGGCCCTCTACATAGCTCTGGGCTAAAGCCAGGGATCGGGCGATGCAGTAGGCCTGCCGCCCGGTGAGGGCGTCCGCGCCGGTGTAGTCGTCCAAAGTTTCGGCGTAGAAGAGCCAGCCGTTTCGGCCCAAAGCCACATCGTTTTGGGCAGAGGTGGCAAACAGAGTGGACTTCATCACCGAGTCGGCGGTGACCAGCTCTTGCCGAAAAGCAAAGTGGTCCGAGAAGTAGTCGGCGGCGTCCGAGAGCAGCTCCAGGTTAAAGCTGCCGTCAGGGGCAAAGGCCCGGGGCAGGGCTGCCAATACCTCATTACCCGCAGCAGGGCTGGGGCCTAAAATCAGCATACCAATCCCAGGGATGAGGCAAGCCAACATAAACACGCCGGTGAATAGTAAATGACCGAGTTTTTTCATGGCCAGCCTCCTTAAAATCGAAAGTAGATAAAGGGGTTAAACTGGCTGCCCGCCAGGTTCATCACGCACAGCAAGAACAGTGCCCCTGCCGCTGCATAAGACCCGGCCCGGGCCAGAGCACAGGCCTTGCCGTTTCCGCTGGCCAAAGCCTGGACCCTGGGCAGGATAGGCAGGGCGCACACCAGGCTGACCCCCAAAATGAATAGATTGTATGGAGTGAGCAGGGCCCGCAGCAGTGCCGCACCTTGGACCGTAGCAGTAAAACCAGTAAACATTTGGCTGTACACCAGCCCGGCCTCGGCCAGGGTATCCGCCCGAAAGAGCACGAAACCCAGCAGCACGATGAGCAAAGTGGTCCCGTGCCCAAGGACCCGACGCAGCCTGCCGCCCTTGGGGAGAAAATCCTCTAGAATGATAAATAACCCGTGCCAAAGGCCCCATAGCACAAAGTTCCAAGAGGCCCCATGCCAAAGTCCGGTGCAGAAAAACACCAGGCACTTGTTCAGCTGGGTGCGCAGGCGGCCCTTGCGGTTGCCGCCTAAGGGGATGTACAGATAGTCCCGGAACCAGCTGGACAGAGAGATATGCCACCGCCGCCAGAACTCTTTAATAGAGGCGCTGGCATAGGGGTGGTCGAAGTTTTCCAGAAACTGGAAGCCAAACATGCGGCCCAGGCCAATGGCCATGTCGGAGTAGCCGGAGAAATCGAAATAGATTTGCAGCATGTAGCACAGGGCCCCCAGCCAAGCGGACCGGGCATCCAGCTGTTGGGCCGAAGCCCCGAACACCAGGTCCGCCATCTGTCCTACCGTATTGGAAAGCAGCAGCTTTTTGGAAAGACCTAGGATAAACCGCCGTACCCCATCCGCAGTGAGGGCGGGAGAGGTCTCCCGCCGGTCGATTTGCAAGCTTACGTCGTGGTACTTGACAATGGGCCCGGCAATCAGCTGGGGAAAGAAGGAGATGTA
>JAAWSH010000138.1 GCA_022801475.1 Acutalibacter sp.
GAAAAGGGGCTGCTGCGGCCCGCCCTGATCCACACAGTAAAGATCTTTCTGTTCCTGTTCCTGGTGAACCTGGCCCTGAACAGCGCCATTTTCCTGGTGGGTGAGGAGAATATTTCCCAGCTGCTGCTCACCGGCAGTGTATTCCAGCCCTTGCTGGCAGCCCTCATTGGCTTTATCCCAAACTGTGCCGCCTCCATTATCTTAACCGAGCTGTACCTGGGGGGCTCCCTCAGCTTTGGCGCGGCTGTGGCTGGGCTGTGCACTGGGGCCGGACTGGGACTGGCGGTTCTGTTCCGGGTCAACAAAAATACCAAAGAAAATTTTGTGCTGGCCGGTCTCCTTTACGTGGCCGCTGTGGTCACCGGCTGTCTGTGTCAAGTACTTTTCTAAAAAAATGCCCTCCTTTTCTTAAAGCGCTACGCCTTGGCTGGTAGGCCGCACCAGGAACACCCGGCCCTGGCCCTCCAGCTGCTTCATAGCCCAGCGGGCCTGCTGCTCCCCCTCAAAAATGCCATACACCCCCGACCCGCTGCCAGTCATCATGGCCCCCAGGGCCCCGGCCTCGGTCATAGCCCGCTTCAGCGCCCGCACCGGGGCCAGCCGGATGGTCTCGTCAAATCGGTTGCCCACACACCGGGCAATGCGCCGCAGGTTGCCTACCGCCAGGGCCTCCAGCATTTTCGGGGTGGCCTGGGTGCTGGAAAGAGGGTACTGGTCCAGTAACGAATAGGCCCGGGGGGTGCTCATACCCGTGGGGGGCTTGCACACCACCAGCCAGCACTGGGGCATTTGGGGCACAGCCTCCACCTGGGTGCCAATGCCTGTGCACCGGGCAGCCCCCCCCACCACGCAAAAGGGCACGTCCGAACCCACCCGGGCGCCCAGCTCCATAAGCTTTTCCACCCCCAGGTTGGCGGAGAACATGTAATTCAGTCCCCACAGCACCGCCGCCGCATCAGCGCTGCCGCCCCCCATCCCAGACCGGGCGGGGATATGCTTGCGGATAAAGATATAGACCCCCTGGTCTCCCAAGCCCTGGTCCTCTAAGAAAAATTTCGCGGCCCGAAAGGCCGTATTTTTAGTGTCTACCGGCAGGCTCTCCCGGCTGCACTGCAAGTGCACCCCGGGCTCATGGCTATGCTGAATTTCCAGCTCATCCCACACAGTCACACTCTGCATCACAGTATCTAGCAGGTGGAAGCCATCCTCCCGACGGCCAATCACGTCCAAAGTCAGGTTGATTTTACCAAACGCTTTTACTTTCATCTTCTATCACATTCCTTGCGCCCCAGGGCTAAGGCCAGGGCGGGCAGATTTTTTCTTTTAAAATAAGCACTAACGAGTCAAATTGGACTACATTGCGCAGTCCAAGGGCGAAACAAACCGCGCATGACCATTGCTCCGACTCCGCAGTATAGGCCCCTGTCAGGATGTGGGATGGAGGTCTCGCCAGCCGATGCAATCGGCTGGACCCAACCTGCGCTGGATGGTCCTGCTGAGACCAGCACCCTGCCGTCTTGCCGGCAGGGGCGGCCTTTTCATATGGAGGCCATCATACACATAACCACCCACAAGGCCATGGACATTTCAAAGAAAACATCCATATTTTTGGCCAGAAATCCCACTCACAGGTTGAGGCTCTTGAGAATTCCACAGCACAAAGCGCCCCATTTCCATTTTTTACCCTCATAGCTTTAGTATTGCCAGACGGCGCAGCTTCACCACGTGTTTTGGGCACATCTCATGGCAGCAGAAACAGCGAATACAATTTTTATAGTCAATACGAGCCTTGCCCCCAGTCAGGGCAATGGTATGCTGGGGGCAGCTCTCGGCACATTTTCCGCAGCCCACACAGCGCTTTTGGTCAATCTTTGGATACGGGGTTGCGAACTTTTTCGCCGCTGGTCGCAAAAAGCCTGGCAACCGGTCGATAAAATCCGTGCTGCTGGCCTGGGCGGGCCTAAAATCTGCCGCGATATGCCCTTCTATAGCTTCCCCCAAAGCTTCCACTTCATCCAGGCGGCAGGGTCCCAGCCCTCGCTGGGCCGCCAAGCGCAGCACATCAATGTCCTCTGGGTTCATACCGGCCACAGCCGCCCCCACCACGTCGGCGGCATAGGGACTGTTTGAGGCAATGAACACCCCCAGGTCCCGGCGCTGGCCCCCGGTGGGGCCGTTGCCCTCCATTGCCCATATGCCGTCCATCAGGCAGAGGTCCGGTTTCAAAAAGGCGCACAGATCTACCAGCATCTCACAAAAATTCTCTTTTTCCGGGAACCTGGCGTGAAGCTCTGGCTTTTGCAGCCCCGGCACCGCGCCAAACAGGTTCTTTACCCCACCAGAGTACTTTACCATGCCGTGGGTCTTTAGCTTGGGCAGGTCAATGAGAAAGTCCCGGTCCAAAAGCGGCTCTAAAATATTGGTCTGGCGGCATCTCTTGCCCTCTGGCAAGTACACCGGCCGGTATTTGCACTGGGTATACAGTTCCACGCCCGTCTCCTCGGCCATCCGCTGATAGCCGCAGGCCCTATACACCGCTTTCATCACGGCGGGTGTGTAGGGTCCCCCGGGGCTTTCCGCCACCAGAGCCCGGGCCCCGGTTCGCAGCACACAGCGGCCCACTGCCGCCGTAAACGCCGGGTGGGTAATAATGGCTTCCTCCGGCTTGGACGCCATGATCAGGTTCGGCTTCAGCACCACAGTCATGCCGGGGCGCAGCCTATCATACACCGAAAACGCCTGGAACGCCTGGTCCACAAGGGCTTTCAGCTCCTGGGGGTCATAGGCTTTACAGCCCAACAGCAACGCCCGCTCTCTCATAATTCAGTCAGGAAGGCCCGGATGCGCTCCAGCGCCTCGGTGATGTGCTTGATGGAATATGAGTAGGAGATGCGCACAAATCCCTCGCCGCTGGCTCCAAAAGCATCTCCGGGCACCACGGCCACCTTTTTGCCATAGATCAGCTTCTCGCTAAACTCCATAGACGTCAGCCCTGTGCTGCGCACTGAAGGAAATACGTAGAACGCGCCCTCGGGCTCAAAACAATGCAGACCCATGTCGTTCAGGGCGTCCACCATCAGCCGTCGGCGCATATCGTACTGTCCCCGCATATACTGAATGTCCTCGTCGCCATTTTTCAAAGCCTCAATGGCCGCAAACTGGCTGGTGGTAGGGGCGCTCATTATGGCGAACTGGTGCAGCTTGGTCATCACAGAAATCAGTTCCGTGGGCCCTGCCGCGTAGCCCAGCCGCCAGCCGGTCATGGAGTGGGCCTTGGAGAATCCGTTCACCACCACTGTGCGCTCCCACATACCTGGCAGACTGGCAAAGGACACGTGTCCTTCTTCTGTGTAGGTAAGGGCAGCGTAGATCTCGTCAGACATAACCATCAGGTTATGTCGTTCCACCACCTGAGCAATGGCTTCCAGGTCCTCCCGGCCCATCACCGCCCCGGTGGGGTTGTTGGGATAGGGCAGAATCAGCAGTTTGGTTCTTTCAGTGATTTTTTCTTCCAGCTGCTCCGCTGTCAGCTTAAAGCCGTTCTCGGCCCTGGTCTCGATAATAACCGGCTCGCCTCCAGCCATTTGGGTAATGGGCACATAGCACACAAAGCTTGGCTCGGGAATCAGCACCTGGTCGCCGGGGTTAATCAGGCTGCGCACACACAGATCGATGGCCTCGGAGCCCCCTACTGTAATGAGTACCTGCTTTTCTGGCTGATACTCCAGCCCGTAGTGGCGCAGGAGAAACTTGGCCACCTCTTCCCGCAGAGGCATAAAGCCCCGGTTAGGGGTATAGCGGGTGCGGCCTTTTTCCAGACTGGCAATGCCCGCCTCTCGAATGTGCCAGGGGGTGTGAAAGTCCGGCTCGCCCACAGACAAAGAGATCACATTGTCCATCTCGCTGGCAATATCGAAAAAGCGGCGGATCCCAGAGGGCTTGATCTGCTTGGCCATTGTATTCAACAATTTATCGTAATCAATCACAAAGGTTGCTCCCTCTCTCGTCAATTTCCTCATAGTCGCTGTTAAAGACCACGCCGCCGTCCTTATATTTGGTCAATAGGAAGTGGGTGGCAGTGGACAGTACGCCATCAATGGTAGACAGCCTTTTTGCAACGAACATAGCCACATCCTGCATGGTACGCCCGGTCACCGTTACAGCCAGATCATAGCCGCCGGACATGAGATAAACGCTTTCCACTTCGGGAAAGTTCATGACCCTGCCAGCAATCTCGTCAAAACCCGTATCCTTTTGGGGAGAAACCCGCAGCTCTATAAGGGCAGTGGCCTTTTGGGTCTCGGCGCGCTCCCAGTTAATCAAGGCGTGGTAGCCCTTAATCACCCCGTCCCGCTCATAGGCGGCAATGGCCTTTGCCACGTCCTCTTCCTTTTCATTCAGCATCACCGCCAGCTGTTTTGCGGTTAGCTTTGCCTCGTCCTGCAAAAGCTCTAATAATTGCTCCATTGCCATCTTTCCAGCGCTCCTCTTCAGTATACAAGATTTTTTAGGACTATTCCCAAATCACTCTAGCTCATTATACACAAAATGCACGAGTTCCTTATTATCTAAATTCTCCAGAAGCTGGGGTGGATAAATTTTTACTGTCCCCTGGCGGATCACTTCCACCGGTACCCAATAAAAGCCCAGGTTGGTCCGCTGTCCACCCACTTCATCCCAGCCAAAGCGCGGGCCCTCCCAGAGCTCTGTCTCTGGCAGCTCCGCCCTGTAGTAAAGCCCGATCTGCTGGCAAGGCTTGCCCCACAGAAAACGAATCTCCCCCACCGCAGCCAACGAGCCCACCTGTAGCTTTAGCCCCAGCTCCTCCCGGAACTCTCTGGCCAGGGCCTGGGCCCCGGTCTCACCAAACGCCACATGGCCCCCTACAAAGGAAAAACCGTCGTCATCCTCCGGCTTTTGTAATAAAAGTTTACCATCTTTTATCACAATAGCCGCTACCCGGTAGGAAAATTTCCACTCCTCCGTATCAAACAAAATATCCATATTGTTTATCTTCCTTTTGTGCAATATTTTGTTATACCAAGGGCAGCTGAACAGGCTTTCTCTGTTCATATACCGTGAATTCTGTAAATCCAGCCTCTTTCAGCAGCTCCATGCCCT
>JAAWSH010000261.1 GCA_022801475.1 Acutalibacter sp.
ATTGTTTTAATATTTCTTTTTAACTCCCTTGTGATAAACTAGAATACATTATAATAAACACAATCTATAGTATAGCCTCTTGCCTACCCAATCCACCTTCCCACTTCAGTCCCAGCACTTCCCCTCGCCCCGGTAATGGCAAATAGGTGTGTAATTTTTTTCCACTTGATAGGCTCCCTCCCGGACAGCTGCCACTTGTTCCGGCTGGAAGTAGCTGACCTCCTTCCTCTCCACCTTTGGCAGCGTGGTCTTGCTTGCCACATTGAAGATTTCCTTCTCGGCCTGGTCAGGTACTAACATGACAGCAACAAATTAACCAGCTTCGTAGAGGAAATGCTCTCGCCATACCCTGATGGAGAGGTAAAAACCGAGGATATTTACCGCGAGGCTGGTGCCAGGGAAACGGCTAGTATGCAGACAGTTATCCAACATTCAAACAAGGCATAGAGGGGGGTATGCACGAATTAAAAAAAAGCTCAAAGGTGGCTCCACAGGGGCATAGGTAGGGAAAATGTCCAACGTGCACCTTTTTCGGCCACCGCACGAAGAACATAGTGGTGAAAATCACCGTCACGTTCTTCGTATAAAACCATTAGTTGTATTTGTGCAAAAAAATCTCTATTGATTGCAACCGCTCCTCTTGGTATAATACAACCATCAAGTGAACGGACGGTAGCCACATGCCAAATATATTAAGCAAGCGCATTGCCGACCTACAAAAAGAGCGGGGTGTCCTATCAGGCCATAGGCAAATGGAAGAAAGGCGGTGCGCAGCGGCGGCAGTTGGGGGAGATTACAGAATCATCGCTGACGAAACAGTTGCGGGAATTGGAGACAGATGGGTTTCTCATCCGCCATGACTTTCATGAGGTGCCGCCGAGGGTGGAATATACACTGACAGACTTGGAAAGAGCTTTATGGAAGTGATTAGCTACATGAAAACCCGGGGTGACTAAAATTTCCTCAATAACGAATAATTCTACACAGCCACTTTATCAAATAGCATAGGTCCTTCTGTACCACTGTAGGTACCTGGTCTATACACTATGTTTTCGCTGTCTTGTGATTAGGGCTTGTTTGAAAATAGAGAGAATGACGGATCTCTGCCCAGAATAGGTCTATTTCAAGGAAAAATCCTTGTCAATCTTCCGATTGACGAGGATTTTTGACGCAGAAAGCGGCCTCTTCTAAGCAAAAAGACGGCTTTTTCGATTTTTCAAACAAGGCCTAGGCAGGCAGGGTGATGGTGAAGGTTACGGTTTCGTCCAGACTCTCCGCTGAAATACTGCCCCCATGCAGGGTGATAATCTCTTTCGCAATGGCAAGCCCCAGCCCGGCCCCGCCTGTTCCGGTGGTGCGGGCCTCGTCTAGACGGTAGAACTTTTCAAATAGGGAGGCAAGCTTTTCCTGCGGTATGGTCCTGCCCTGGTTCATAAAGCGGATGGTGACCACCCCAGCCCTTTCCTCCGCAGCGATTACGATTTCAGTGCCCGAGTAACTGTAAGCCGCGGCATTCTTCAGCACATTCTGGAAAACACGGGCCAGCTTGTCCGGATCGCCCGGAACTGTGAGGGTTTCGCTGGCCTGGAGATGTACGGTGTTGCCATTCTTCTCCAACAGGGGCAGCATCTCGTCGGTGAGCTGCACCATCATATAGTACAGGTCGATGGATTCCTTTTGTATGATAATTTGCTGGAGGTTGTACCGGGTAATGTCGAAGAACTCATTGATCATCTTCTCCAAGCGGTACGCCTTGTCCAGGGTGATGCGGGTATACTTAGCTCGCTGTTCCGGGGGCATATCCGGGGCCTCGTCTAAAAGACTTAAGTAGCCGATAACGGAGGTGAGGGGAGTCTTTAAGTCGTGGGCCAGGTAGGCTATCAGGTCATTTTTGCGGGTGGTCTCCTCTTGGAGCCTGCGCTCGTTTTGCAGCAGTGTGGATTTAATATCTGACATTTGAGCGGAAATCTCGGCCTGCTCCTTGGGGAACACCTCCACCGCGTCCCGGTCCCCCTCCATATAGGTCCGCAGGTGCTGACTGATGTCGGTAATAGCGCGCTTTTCCCGACTTCTGCCCGCCAGCTGTGCTACAGCAAAGGCTACTCCTAGCCCAATAAGAGTGGCTCCAACAAAAACTCCCAGCACGGCGGGCTTCAGGCGTACCCAGTTTATTTCTGTAAAATACTCCACCCTGTTCTCGGTCGGGTAATGGTGGGACCCTGTGATAAGGAAAGTTTCTTCAAACCAACGGACAAACACCCCGTCCAGCCTATTGTCCACTAGAAAAAACAGGGCGGAACAGGCTGCGAACCCGGCGGTCAGCAGCATGAGCAGCTGTATAGCTTTCGCAAATTTACGTTTCAATTTTATACCCCACTCCCCATATTGTTTTGATGTACCCGGCGCTCTCCCCCAGCTTTTCCCGCAGGTGGCGGATGTGCACTGTGATGGTATTATTAGATTTAGTGTAGTACTCGTCTTGCCAGATTTGGTGGAACATTTCCTCTGCGGTAACCACCTGGCCTTTGTTTTCCAGCAGGATACGCAGGATGGAGAACTCGGTGGGCGTCAAGGTCAGTGATTTTTCGTCCAGCAGACACTCGTGCGTCTTGGTGTTCATGATAAGCCCTGCGTGTTCCAGCACGTTTGGCTGGGAAGCACTCATACCGGGGTTGTACCGCTTATACCTGCGTAGCTGGGCCTTGACCCGCGCCACCATCTCCAGCGGGCGGAAGGGCTTGGTAATGTAGTCGTCCGCCCCCAGGGTTAGGCCTGTGATTTTGTCCGTTTCCTCAATTTTAGCTGTCAGCATGATAACTGGATAAGTGTGCCGCTCCCGTATCTTTTGGCAGATGGCAAAGCCACTCATACCAGGCAGCATCACGTCTAGGATGGCTAAGTCCAGCTCGGTGGAGTCTATGCAGGAGACGGCATCCTCCGCTGTGTAGAATTTGTATACCTCGTAGTTCTCGTTGCATAGGTATAGTTCCACCAGGTCCGCAATTTCGGTTTCATCATCCACAACTAGAATTTTTTCTGACATATGTACCATCCTTTCTCCTCATCTATTTTATTCTAACACGCGACTGAATGTATTGAATTTTATATGAGATATTATTAAAGTTTCATTAAGAGACAGCTATGCTCTGCAAGCATTACACCAAGAGTCATGAGCAATATCAAGGATCCCGCCTGTTAAGAACTTAGCGTGAAAAAAGTGCCGCCCCAGATAGAAAAATCTTCCACCTGGGCGGCAACTTCAGCCATTCTCTACAGATAAGTTCTTAGTTCCACAGCTAGCCGCTCCTCCAGCCGGACCAGCCGTTTGGTCAGGTCTTTAGAGCGCGTGTCCGCTGCCTTATATTGGTTCAGATACCGGCAAAGTCCTTTGACCCCCATGTTACAGCCGTCTGTAATAAGGTCCGCAATGGCGGCATCCGAATCGTCCAGGGTCAGCTTTGCGTTGGTCTTTACCCAGGACATCCCCTTTGCCATGGCTCCGGGCTCCTTGCCCTCGTCATGATACTGGTTCAAAAGGCTCTCCATCTCTTCCTCCAGCTTTTCGTGGGCCTGTTTACTCTCTTTCAGGCACTGACCCAGTCCACTGCTGTGGACATAGTCCTCCACCTGACCAATGGCTGTTACACCCATCTTAATTCCCGCGTCACATTCCCGCAACAGCCGGATGGTATCCTGTTCTATCATATGCTTCAGCTCTCTTTCCGCGTTTATAGTCTAGGATTTCCTCCTGCGGCGGTTTTATTCTCTATGGAGAAGACCGCTTAGGGCTTGTTTGAAAATAGAGGGCATGAGGTCCTTTTGCCCTGGAAGAGGGGAATTTCAAAGAGAGAACCGCAAGTTGGTGCTTGACTATAGCGAGGATTTCCCACACGGAAAGTGGCCTCTTCTGGGCAAAAGGACGGTTTTTCGGAGTTTTAAGACAGACTCTAGGTCCTCCTAGCTGCTGAAAAGAGTTTCTGTCCAGGTCCAGCTGCCTTTTGTATTCTAAAGATTATAAGCGCGCGAAGAGCCAACGGATTGTGATAAATTATTGCCTTTGCTCCACTTCTTTACGGGCCTGCTCTAGAGCGACGCCCCGCTCCCGGGCGATGCGGGCCAGATCCTCGTACTCAATCTTTTCCCGGGAAACACCCCAGCCAGTAGATTTTTTGACCTGGACCTCTCCAAATTCCGTATGGAGGGTGTTTGCTCCACGCTCTAATGTATAGCGATTTCGAACCGCTTCCCTCACCCCAAGGGTGCTGGTGTGCAGAAACACAAGGCTTAGCATTTTTTCTCGGTCTGCCAGGTGGCATAGGCAGGTAAGCATTACGCCGGGGCGGCCTTTTTTCATACCAATGGATGTGGTCCACACATCCAGGGCTCCTGCCCGCAACAACTCTTCGGCGGCAAAGGCTACGCTCTCGGGGGTCATATCATCCAAGTTACAGCTAAGCTCCGCCACTTGGCCAGGAACTTCCTCTGTTTCCCCCAACATGGCTCTCACCGCGTTCATTGCCTCAAAGTCTTTTGACCCCATGCCATAGCCGGTTTTCTCTACCCGCATCACAGGCGCAGGCCCAAAATGGGTGACAAAATGCTTTAAGAGCGCCGCGCCGGTGGGAGTGCATAGCTCTCCCTGCACCTGGCCGCCATAGGTGGGAACATTCCGCAAAATATAGGCTGTAGCCGGAGCGGGCACTGGCAGAATGCCGTGGGCGCAACGCACCTGGCCGCTGCCCACATGGATGGGCGAACACACCACCCGCTGGGGAGCCAGCTCGTTCATCAGCATACAGACTGCCGTCACATCGGCCACCGCGTCCAGGGTTCCCACTTCGTGAAAATGAATCTGCTCCACTGGCGCGCCATGAGCGTGGCTTTCCGCCTGGGCGATTAGCTGATAGACTGCCAACACATCCGCCCGGATCTTTTCCGGCAAATCCAGGTGGGAGACAATATGCTCAATGTCATGCATCCCGGAATGGTGGTGGCTATGGGAATGCTCATGCGGGTGATCATGGCTGTGGTGGTGTTCATGAGCATGCTCATGA
>JAAWSH010000139.1 GCA_022801475.1 Acutalibacter sp.
TGCAAAAGATATATGACAGTGGCTGCCGTGCCTTCTGCGTGGAGTCCCGGCCCTATGAGGACTTCTGCGGAGAGTCCTGGTGGCGGGACATGGAGGTCATGCTTTCAGAGGCCAAAAAGCGGGACATGAAAGTGTGGATACTGGACGACAAGCACTATCCAACCGGCTACGCCAATGGTCTTTTGGAGAAAAAGTATCCCCACCTCCACCGGTGGTTCCTCCGGGAGCACCACGCGGACTTTATGGGCCCGGCCAAGGAGATGTCCCTGCGCCTGCCAAAACTGCTGGAGGATGACAAACTGGTTTCAGTCTGCGCCTACCGCCGTACAGGCGTGGGAGAGGAGCTTGCCGGAGAGCCTATCGTCATTCCGGTGGAGCCCGGGGATGAATTCGCCTATTTTGACGTGCCCGAGGGCTGCTGGCGGGTGTTCGTCATGTATAAGACCAACCGGGAGGTCTCACCCCACAGCAAGTGGCATGTGAACTTCCTCTCAGAGGAGTCCGTGCACGTGCTGATAGAGGCCGTCTACGAGTCCCATTATGAGCATTTCCCGGAGTATTTCGGCAGTACCCTCGCGGGGTTCTTTTCGGACGAACCTGCCTTTGACGCCTCCCACGCGGGGCTCTCCGGGCATGATGGTGGTATGTACTACCGCACAGTGGGCCAGCCGGGGATCATGCTCCCGTGGGACGACGTAGTTGCCGGTTCTATGGGCGATGAGGGCCGCAGTCGCCCCCTCGCCGACCTCCCGGGACTCTGGTACCCTATCGAGGGACGCAGCCCAGAGGTGCGGCTGGCCTATATGAACGCCGTCACAAAGCTTTGGCGCAAATGCTTCTCCTATCAGCTGGGGGACTGGTGCAGGGCCCACGGGGTACAGTACATTGGCCACGTGATAGAGGACATGAACGCCCACGCACGGCTGGGGAGCAGCTGCGGCCACTATTTCCGGGCTCTTGAGGGACAGGACATGAGCGGCATCGACATCGTGCTCCATCAGGTAATGCCGGGTATGGCCCAGTATATGACCTCGGCTTGCATATCCGGCGGGGTTTCAGACCCAGGCTTTTTCCACTATATCCTCGCCCAGCTAGCGGCCTCTCTTGCCAGGCAGAACCCCGCCATGGAGGGCCGCGCCATGTGCGAGGTTTTTGGGGCCTACGGCTGGGCCGAGGGCGTGCCCTGCATGAAGTGGCTCATGGACTTTTTGCTGGTGCGGGGGGTAAACCACTTTGTGCCCCACGCCTTTACCGACTTCTACCCCGACCCCGACTGCCCGCCCCACTTTTACGCCGATGGCAATAATCCCCAGTTTGCGGCCTTTACAAAGCTTATGGAGTATACCAACCGCGCCGCCCACCTGCTGTACGGCGCTGAAATGGAGGCGGCGGGGGCAGTGTTCTACCATGCGGAGGCCGAGTGGATGAACGGCGGCTGCATGTTCTCACAGGAGCCCGCAAAGGCCTGCTATGACGCGCATATTCCCTACGAGCTGGCCTCCCTGGATTTTCTGGAGAAGGCCGGGGCAAAGAACGGCCGTTTTGGGTTACCAGAGCGGCGGTACGGTTTTTTGGCCGTTCCGTCCTGTGACAGACTGCCAGAGCTCTTTTGGGAGCAGGCCCGGCGCCTGCACGAGGCGGGAGTGCCTGTATTCTTTGTGGAACCTGGGCCAAAATGCAGCGGCCCTCTGCCAGGAGAGACCGTGTCCCTTGAAGAACTCCCTGGAAAAATTTTGGCGCTGGGCTTGGCCCATGACTATGGACCAAGCAACAAGCTCCTGCGCATCGCCCGTTTCGACCGGGAGGGCTCCGCCTGCTTTATGCTTTTCAATGAAGCCCCTCATAGAGTCAGCGGCGAGATAACCTTGCCGGTCAAGGGACGGTATCTGGCGGTAGATTTGCTGAACGGGGAGGCAGAGAGAGGCGGGACAGAGGGGAATGCTTCGGTGTGTTTAGAGCCAGGGGAATCCCTTCTGCTCATCTTCGACGACTTCAGCGAGGTGGAATGGAATAAGGCCCATGACCCCTTCCGTGCGGGTAAAACGCGCGAGCTGGACCTGGCGTGGGATATCGAGGTCCTTGAACAGGGTATAAACAAGGATTATCAGCCTCTTGCAAAGAGTTCAAAACTGTTTAATATTACCGGGAAGTCGGGATTGCCCGGATTTTCTGGGAAGATAAAGTATCATGCAAGCTTTTCGGCGGGCACAAATAATGGGCGTGTATTGTTGGACCTGGGCGCTGTGGGTATGACGGCGAGCCTCATCATGAACGGACAGGACATGGGGCAGAGGGTCTGTGCTCCATACCGCTGGGATGTTACTAACGCCCTGTATGAGGGGGAAAACACCCTTGAGGTGGTGGTGTGCAATACCCTGACGCACCGGCTGCACGACTGCTACTCGGAGTATATGCCTATACCGCCAAGCGGCCTTTTGGGGCCTGTGAAAATAGTGGAGGAGGAATATTGATGAAACTGCGCTACCCATCCGTGCCCTTAATCACCCACACCCCCTACTTTAGCGTCTGGTCCCCTGCCGACACCCCGAATCATACGGATACTTGTCATTGGACAGGCAAGCCCCAGCCAATCACCGGCACTCTGCGAGTGGGCAGTCGGGAATACTGCTTTTTGGGCCAAACAGGATTGCCGTCCATGCATACAGTGTCTGTGGAGGTTATGGCCTGCTCCACGGTGTACGTACTGGAATCCCCCGAGGTCCGGCTCAGGCTGACGTTTACATCTCCGCTGCTGCTGGATGACCTGAAAATATTGGCACGCCCTGTCACATACATTACGGCCGAGGTCTCGCCGCGTTTCAAACTGCCCGCTGATTTGCCAGTAACTATTTCTCTGTCCGTGGGTGAAGCCATCTGTCTTGACTATCCGGGGCAGAGCCCGGTGACAGGTAAGGTGGTTTCTGGAGAGAGCTTTACCGCTGTTACCATGTCGAACACGGAACAGAAGGTGCTGAACCGCTCCGGTGACGACGTGCGCATAGACTGGGGGACGTTTTATCTTGCGGTTGAGAGCGGAGGAGAGGTCTCATGGAGAGATACGGAGGCTGGGCCGGCCGTCTGCGCGGAAAAGTCAGGCTTCTGCGGGGAGACCTTCAGCGCTCTGTTCGCCGCCGCCTATGACGAGGTGAAAGCTATCGAGTATTTCGGTCAGAATTTAGACCCACTGTGGAGGGAGGAGACTCCCTCCATGACGGAACTGCTGGAACGCAGCTTTCAGGAGTACACCGGGATCATGGAGTGCTGCCAGCGCTTTGACAGGGAGCTCGAACACAATGGCGCCCGGGTGGGTGGACAGAAGTATAGCCAGCTTTTACAGTTGGTCTACCGCCAGGCTATCGCCGCGCACACCATCTGCCGGGACAAAGACGGACATCTGCTGTTTATCTCAAAAGAGTGTTTCTCCAACGGATGTGCCGCCACTGCGGATGTGAGTTATCCTTCTACACCGCTGTTCCTGCTGTACAGTCCCCAGCTGGTGTTTGCCATGATGCGGCCCCTTATGCGCTACGCCCAGTCACCAGACTGGAAGTTCGATTTTGCGCCCCATGACGCGGGGACGTTCCCACTGCTCAACGGCCAGGCCTATGGGGACAAACTGGAGAGCCAAATGCCGGTGGAGGAGTGCGGCAACATCCTACTTATGACCGCGGCGGCTACGGCGGCCTCGGGAGACGACAGCTTCGCAGAGGAGTATTGGCAGATGCTCTCAAAATGGGCCGGATACCTACGGGAGAAAGGTCTTGACCCAGAAAACCAGCTTTGCACAGACGACTTCGCGGGGCACTTGGCGCACAACTGTAATTTGTCGGTAAAGGCCATTATGGGTGTGGCGGCCTACGGGTTCTTGTTAAGCCGCAGGAACGAGGAGCAGGCCTCAGGAGAATGGCTTCAGGCCGCGAGGGACATGGCAAAAATATGGGTGGAGAAGGCCGCAAATGGGGACGGGAGCTACCGTTTAGCCTTTGACAGGCCGGGTACCTATAGCCTGAAATATAACGCTATATGGGACAGGCTTCTGGGGCTTTCCATATTCCCAGAGGACATCTGGGAGAATGAGCTTTCTTCTTATCTTGACCGCATGGGGTCCTATGGGATGCCGCTGGACAACCGGGCGAGCTACACCAAATCGGATTGGCTGATTTGGGCCGCATCAATGATGAAGCGGCAGGAGGACTTTGAAGCTATGGTTGAGCCCCTTTGGATAGCCTGTGGCAACACACCTCAGCGGGTGCCTTTTACTGACTGGTATGACACAAAAGATGCGTGGCAAATCGGGTTTCAAAACCGCACGGTGCAAGGTGGACTGTTTATGCGGCTGCTGACTGAGCGAGGTCTGAATGATCATTCGTTTTGTGCTCGTTGAAGTCAAATAGGAATATAGTGTAAAAAAAGCCAGTCGGCGAATGTTGAAGAAATCATGATGGCAGGGGGATGTATCGAATGATGCACCCCCTTTAGTTTTACTTTAAAGTTTGCCCGTGTGAGGACCATGTTAAACAATTTGGAGCAATTAATGGCAGCAGGCGAAGAACGCGGTGTAAAGGCCCTTGTGACGATTTGTGAGGGCGGCTTTTATGTATGGGATATGCAGCTTGGACAAGAGAATATCCAGCTTTTCTGAGAGGCGGAAACGGTCGAAAGGGTAAACACCAGAAAGCGAACAGCCGTCAATCCGGCGGGGCCGACAGAATCTGGATGGTCAAAATCCACGCCGTATAACAAAGAAAGAGAATTCTCCCATAGGGAATTCTCTTTGCCGCGCTTTTCACATCTTTAACCATTTATAAGTCCTCCAATATCCCCTCTGGTCAGGGGTGTCAGAGGCTTTCTCTCGTTCTGGTTTACGAGGAGCGTCTATTCTGATTTAAAGTTTTGTAAAAAAATGTTGACAAATCCCCTCCAGAATGATATAATAAATGAGTCTTAAAGATATAGGGGTATAGCTCAGCTGGTAGAGCAGCGGTCTCCAAAACCGCGTGCCGAGGGTTCGAATCCTTCTGCCCCTG
>JAAWSH010000140.1 GCA_022801475.1 Acutalibacter sp.
GTCCACGCCCGCGCCCTTTGGCACCACGCCGGCCCGTCCGCTATCCACACTGGGGGAATTATACAGCACCCCAGCGAAAATATTTAGCACACCCCGGTAGGGGTTGCTCTCCGTAGCATTGGGCGGCACTACCGTATTGGGAATCAAGAACTTGGCAAAGTCCGCGGTGTTTAGGTTCCCGGGCCCCAGGTTGTACGTAAAACTCACCAGGGCGTCAAACTGGGCCTGACTCATTTTTAGGTTATACTTGCTGCGGTAGTTCTCCACCGCCGTGGCAAAGCTGCCCCGGTTTACGGTATTGATGAGGAAAGCCTTGGCCTCCTCCAAAGTCATATTATTGTAAAAGGCGCTGTTCACCGGCACCACATAGCCATAGCCCACGGTGGGGTTCTTGGCGGCAAGAACATCGTCCTCCACCTCTGGCACATAGCCCTCGAAATTGGCAATGACCTCTATGATGGTCTGGCTGGCCCGGCGGCTGTCGTAAGAGGTATGGGTCACGTCACCGTTGTCCGCACCTACGATCTGCACCGCGAACTGATAGTAGTCGTTGGCATAGCTGCCGCCTGTAGCCGAGTAGGCCCGCACAATGTAGTTGCCCACCGCGCCGAAGCTTACGGTACGCTTGAAAACGCGTACCCGGTTTTCGGGCAGGCCGTAGGAGGACGCGCGGCTTTCGGTGTCATAAGAGTTGGTGGTGTAGCTGCCCTTTGCGGGACCGCTGACGATCTCGAAGCGCACCTCGTCCCGGGTGGTGTCTGTAATGGCGGTTAGGTCAAAACTGGTGCCCACAGGGATCACGTTGCCCTGGCCATAGGCCGAGCGCACCGCCTGGGGCGCGGTGACCGTTACCGTGCAGGTGCCCCGGGCGTTGCCCGCCCCGTCCGAGAAGGTCAGGGTGGCGGTACCCGGGCTCTTGCCATAAATTATGGCCCCGTGCTCCCGGCTGTTATATTTCACAGTATAGCCCACCACGGCCACGTTGGCGTTGCTGGTAGACCACTGCATGGTGGAGATGTCCGAGTCCACCTTGGCGTCCAGGCGCAGGCTCTGGTACTGGCTAAGAGTGACCGTAGAGGCCGACAAGGTGCCGTTTTGGGAGGGACCCGGGGGCGGTGCCACCGTGCCGTCGTAGGGGTCAAGGTAATCTCCGTGGCAGTACCCGGTTTTGCCGCTGGATGTGCGCACGCCGATCCAGGGATACTTGGAAATATCTGTTACGGTCACCACATCACGATAATTCATGCACACAATTTTATTGGCGTCCGAGGTGTTATTCGGGCTGGACCGCAGCCAAAGCCCGTCCGTGTCGTTCACCCGGCCCTGCTTGCCCACCTCCAGGCCATTGGGGGCCACATCCCCGGGCTCACTGGTAGGAGCCGGTGTTGGGGTGGGTGTGGGCTCGGGCGTAGGAGTCGGGCTGGGCATGGGGTCGTCAGAGAGCTCCCCCGCCTCCGCAATCTCCTTGTAGGCCCAGTGGCTCTTGGGCACATCTATAAACTTCTGGGTCTCGCTGCCCGCGGCAAAACCCTCGTCGTCCCGGCGGCCCAGGGCTGTGTTCACCACTTTCACCGCCTCACATCGCTTGATCAGGTTCTTTGGCCGGAAGGTCCCATCTCCATAGCCATTCAGCCAGCCTTTTGCCGTGGCCGAGACAATATAGCGGTAGGACCAGCTATTCTCTTCGGGCATGTCGCTAAAGGCGGGCTCGCCCTCTTCCAGGGAGAAGCAGCGGCCCAAGATGGTGACAAACTCAGCTCGGGTAATGGAGCCAGCTGGCCTAAAGGTTCCGTCCGTGTAGCCTTTGATCAGGCCAATATTGGACAGAGCCACAATGGCCTCCCGGTTGGGATTGCTGTCCGGCACGTCGGAAAAGGGGTTGTTAGAGGCAGAGGGCTTTTCTTTTAGCAGGTTATAGAACACTTGGGCCGTCTCGCCCCGGGTTATTGCCCGCTCCGGCTGGAAATAACCCCCGGCAAAGCCCGTTATGTACGTGTCGTGCCCGCCCAGCTTCAGCACATCCTCTGTGGAAAGAAAAGTGGCCTGCCGCAACTGTCCCTCCTGGTCCATAGGGGCCTGGCTGTCTGGCTCATCATAATCAGGCTCCAGGGAATCTCCCTCGCTGGGTTCCGGTTCTCCTGGCTCTTCTAAAGAAGGCTGCGCCGGGTCCTGGGCCTCTTCCGCGCCGCTTTCCAGGGCGCCGCTTTCTGTGGTGCCAGCCTCTGGCGGAGGCTGGTCCCCTTCCG
Source organism: Acutalibacter sp. (assembly GCA_022801475.1). Classification (GTDB taxonomy): domain Bacteria; phylum Bacillota; class Clostridia; order Oscillospirales; family Acutalibacteraceae; genus Acutalibacter. The sequence goes on from JAAWSH010000140.1 coordinate 2,247, forward strand.
CCATTGCTGTGACCGGGCACAAAAGCACCGCCGCAGCCAAGGCCAGAGGAAGAATCCGTTTTATAAAACATCTTGGCATAATATTCGGGTTTACCTCCGTATAGAATGATTTTCCTGGGCCTTTCCCGGCCATTTTACAGGCGCCCAGATGTATAGATATGTCCTTATTATAGCGTAAAAGTTACAAAATTGCAACCTTTTCTGGCCCTTTCCCTGATATTCCCAAGAACTTTCCGGGTTTTTTACCACATTTTGCGGTTGACACAGCCCCAGCCTACCCCTTATGGCACAGAAAATTTCGTCTTTAGGAACAAAACGCCTAAAAATGACAGGACGCCTGCCAAAGCAGACGCCCTATCATACTCACCTAAAATGTGAATTACCCCAAAGGCAATAAAATTGCCTTTATATAATGGATACGCCTGAAAAAGCTTTTCAAGCGGCGGGCAAAGCCGCTGGCTCTACCCGCTAAAATTCATTGCCTAAGGCAAAGAATTCACAACCTATGCAGCCAAAAAATCGCAAGAAGAATCCTTTCGAAATTTTTTGACTATAGCGCTTCCACCAGCTGCTTGGTATCTCGAGCGATTACAAGCTCCTCATTGGTGGGAATCACGTAAACCTCTATTTTCGAATCCGGGGTAGAGATCTTCCCCTCTTTGCCCAGCACGGTCTCGGCGTTCAGCTTCTCGTCAATCTTCACGCCTAAAAATTCTAAATATTTTCCAATCTCCCACCGGTGAGCAGACTGGTTCTCTCCCACACCGGCCGTAAACACCATGGCGTCGCAGCCGCCCAGGGCCACCAGATAACTACCGATGAATTTGGATATTTGATACTCTAAAATATCGTGGGCCAGCTTTGCCCGGGGGTTGCCCTCTTTGCGGGCGGCGGTCACGTCCCGGTCATCACTGGAAACGCCGGAAACCCCCAGCAAACCAGACTTCTTGTTCATCAGCTGGTCCATCTCGGCAGGGCTAAGCCCCTCCTTTTCCATAATAAAGGTGACCACCGAGGGATCCAGGGTGCCGGTACGGCTGCCCATCATAAAGCCGTCCAGGGGGGTCAGACCCATACTGGTATCAATACATTTGCCCCCGTCCACCGCTGTGATGGAGGAGCCGTTGCCCAGGTGGCAAGTAATCATCTTAACGTCTTTGATGTCCTTGCCCATCAGCTGGGCGCAGCGGCCGCTGACATACCGGTGAGAGGTACCGTGGGCGCCATAGCGGCGAATGGCGTATTTTTCGTAAAACTCATAGGGAACATTATACATATACGCCTTTGGCGGCATGGTGGCGTGGAAGGAGGTGTCGAAAATCACGGCCTCGGGGGTCTTTTCCCCAAACAGGTCCCGGCAGGCGCGGATGCCCTGAACATGAGCTTTGTTATGTAAAGGCGCCAAGGGAATGAGGCTTTCAATATCCGCGATGACCTTCTCGTCCACCAGGCAGGACTGGTGGAAAATCGCGCCTCCCTGCACCACCCGGTGGCCAATGGCCGCTACTTCGTCCAGGTTCTTAATCACGCCCTTTTCCGGGTCCAGCAGGGCGTCTTTCACCTGGGTAAAGGCCGCAGTGTGGTCGGGCATCGCCACCTCTTTATGCAGCTCCCGGCCATCGGCGGTTTTATGGGTAAAGATGCCCATTTCCAAGCCAATGCGCTCGCAGTTACCTTTGCAGAGCATCTTTTCGCCGTCCATGTCAATCAGCTGGTATTTCAGCGACGAACTGCCCGCGTTGATCACAAGAATTTTCATGTTTTCTCTTTCCTTTCTCACCAATTTTATATATAATAGTTCTAGCTGCCTATTACTAAAAAAGGATTCGTCCACATACAGAGCCATCGGTTCAGGCGGACTCCTGGTGTACGCGGATAGAGAGCAAGGTTACCATTCGCACCTCGTCTTAGTTTATGTATCAGATATAACGTTTAAGCAGCGGCCGCTGGCTCTCTGGGTGGCGCGGTTGGGGGAACCGGAACGAGGGGATTTTGTAAAGCCCTCTCCCTTCACAGGCTGCAAAAAGTGTCAAGTATGTAACTTCCTCGCACATTATACTATATCAATCCCGTAAATTCAAGGAGTTTTACAGAAAATGCCTGAGAAAATCGCAATTTCCGCATTGATTTGTGAGTTCGACCCCCTTCACTTTGGCCACAGGGAAATTTTGGCCCAAATGCGGGCTGCTGGGGGGGCGGTCTGCTGCATTATGAGCGGCAATTTTGTCCAGCGGGGCGGGCCAGCCATGCTGGACAAGTGGTCCCGCGCCCGGCTGGCCCTGGAAAACGGCGCGGACCTGGTTTTCGAGCTGCCCCTGGCCTGGGCCTGCGCCGGGGCCCAGCGCTTTGCCGCCGGCGGGGTCTGTTTGGCCGGGGCCCTGGGCGCGGAGCGTCTTTATTTTGGGGCGGAACACCCGGACCTTGCTCTGCTCTCCGCCTTAGCGGATGCCCTGGGCTCTCCAGAGTTTTCCCAGGTCCTGGCCCGGCAAAAAGACACTGGACAGACCTTTGCCCAGCGCCGCCAGCGTGCCCTGGCTGTTCTTTTAGGCGAGGATGCTGTAAAGCCTATCTCCTTGCCAAACTGTGCTTTGGGTATAGAATATCTCTATGCTGTAAAGGAGCAGAACTTGTCTATACAACCTGTGGCCATTCAGCGGGTGGGCGCGGAACACCATGCCCAAGATCCCGCTCTCGCCCCAAATGGCGGCTATTTCTCTGCCGGCCAGCTGCGGAAACTTGCCGCCGCCGG
>JAAWSH010000141.1 GCA_022801475.1 Acutalibacter sp.
GCCCCGGCACCCAGGAGCAGTGTTTTTCCGGCACAGCTGAAGTACTTTCTGCCACTATAAATACCCAGCCCTGCCTGTACTGCGTGGACCTGGCCGCTGCCAAGGCCCTGGAGGAAAAAGGTGTCCATGCGGACGTTGCCGCCGGGTTCTCCCTGGGGGAGGTCCCGGCTCTGGCCTTTGGGGGTATTCTCAAGGAGCAGGATGGTTTTAGCTTTGTGTGTAAACGAGCCCAGGCCATGCAGCAGGCCGCGGAGGAAAACCCCGGCGCTATGGCTGCTGTGCTGAAATTGAGCAACCAACAGGTGGAGGAGCTGTGCGGGCAGTTTTCCAAGGTGTGGCCTGTAAACTACAACTGTCCTGGACAGCTGGTGGTGGCGGGCGAGCCGGCACAGCTGGCGGAGTTTCAACTAAAAGTAAAAGATGCGGGAGGGCGGGCCGCGCCTTTGGCGGTGAGCGGGGGATTCCATTCGCCCTTTATGGAGAGCGCCGCCGTTCAGCTGGAAAAGGTCCTGGGTGAGACATCTTTTGCTCCGGGCCGCCTGCCTGTTTATGCCAACTATACAGCCCAGTCCTATGGAGAGGACCCGGCAGGATTGCTGGTGAACCAGGTGAAGAGCCCTGTGCGCTGGCAAGAGACCGTGGAGGCCCTAATCCTACAAGGGGTCGATACCTTTATAGAATGCGGCCCTGGCAAAACCCTGTGCGGGCTCATCAAGAAGACAGACAAGACTGTACGGACGCTGCCGGTACAGGATGAGGAGAGCCTACAGGCCGCGCTGGACGCTTTGGGGATATAGGTATTACGCCTAATTGGCCAGCGCTGAATGTGTCCTGCCGAGACGCGGCACCCGACGCAGAGAAGTTTTCCAGGGAGATCATTCTGAATCTAGTCGAGTTGACGGGCGAGACCAGCGGAGGCAGATGAAGCATTTGCTGTGCGTTCCTTGGTGGGAGCCGTGGACGAGATGTATCTTTTTTTGGTTCTCTTGGATCTTTTTTGGCGTTTCTATTATATTTATATTTTATTTTGGAGAGGAGTACCCAAAATGAAACTGGAAGGAAAAATCGCTCTTGTTACCGGCGGCTCTCAGGGCCTGGGCCGGGCCATTGCTTTGAAACTGGCGGAACATGGCGCGGACATTGCCATCGCGTATGTGGGCCCCGAGAAACCTGCCCTGGACACCTGTGGGGAGATTGAGGCCATAGGCCGCCGGGCAAAGGCCTATGTCTGCGACGTGCGGGATGAGGCTGCTGTGAACGACACCGTAAAGTCTGTGGTCCAGGACCTGGGCAAGGTGGATATTCTGGTAAATAACGCTGGTGTAACCCGGGACGGCCTGATGGTAAGCATGAAAGACGAGGACTATAACATGGTGCTGGACATCAACCTAAAGGGCGCTTTCCATATGATTCGCGCCTGCTACCGGGACTTTATGCGCAGGCGCAGCGGCAAGATTATTAATATCAGTTCCATTGCCGGCCTGGTGGGTAATGTGGGTCAGGTGAACTACTCCGCCTCGAAAGCCGGGCTCATCGGCCTCTCGAAATCTGTGGCCAAAGAGCTGGGCAGCCGGGGAATCTGCTGCAACTGCATTGCCCCTGGGTTTATTGAAACCGATATGACAAAAAATATTACTGAGGACAATCCGCTGCTGATGCAGGTACCCATGAAGCGCATGGGGTCGCCAGAGGACGTGGCTAACGCGGCCTTGTTTTTGGCCTCGCCGGAGTCTGACTACATTACCGGCGAAACCATCCGGGTGGACGGCGGCTTAGCCACGTAAGTAATACATTGACTTAGTGATGTGCCGGTCTAGCTCCATATGACGAAAACGCAAATGTACAGTCGTTAAAGCGAATCTTACTGCTCCCTTCTTTGGAAGCTTGAAAGGATGATCTACCCTTGAATCGGGTTGTAATTACCGGAATGGGCGCTGTGACGCCTATTGGCAATGATGTGGAAAGTTATTGGAACAGCCTTGTCTCCGGCAAGTGCGGAGTGGGGCCTATTACGAAATTTGATACCGGGGACTTCAAGGTCAAGGTGGCCGCTGAAATAAAGGACTTTGACCCCAGCCGGTATATGGATAAGGGGGACTTACGCAAGTTCGATCCCTTCTGCCAGTATGCACTGACCGCCGCCGGACAGGCCGTGGAGCAGAGCGGCATCCTCCACAACATCGCCCCAGAAGAGGTGGGCGTATACTTTGGCTCCGGTATCGGCGGCATTGGTACCTTTGCCCAGCAGCAGCGCATTTTAGACGAAAAGGGCCCCCGCCGGGTGTCTCCTTTCTTTATCCCCGCCCTGATCATCAACATGGCCGGTGGGCTAATTGCCATTAAGTACAATTTCCAGGGCGCGGCGGTCTCTTCTGTTACTGCCTGTGCCACGGGAAACAATGCGATTGGCGAGGCTTACCGGGCCATAAAGCACGGTTATTTGACCGCCGCCCTGACTGGTGGCGCGGAGGCAGCCATTGTTCCTCTGGGGCTGGCGGGTTTTTCCAACATGAAGGCTCTTTCCACCACAGAGGACCCTGCCGCCGCCTGTGTACCCTTTGACGCGCGGCGCAACGGCTTTGTGATGGGCGAGGGCGCGGGCGCTCTGATGCTGGAGGAGTATGAGCACGCAAAAGCCCGCGGCGCGGAAATTTTGGGTGAATTGTGCGGCTATGGCGTTACCTGCGATGCCCATCATATTACCGCTCCTAATCCAGAGGGTTCTGGCGGAGGCCGGGCCCTGAAAATGGCCTATGACGAGGCTGGCGGCTGCGCCGACCCCACAAAGGTCTATATCAACGCCCATGGTACCAGTACCCCCTTGAACGATGCCTGCGAGACAAAAGCCATTAAGCTGGGGCTAGGAGAGGATGCCGCCCGGGCCTGCCTGGTGAGTTCCACCAAATCCATGACCGGCCACATGCTGGGGGCTGCCGGGGCTGTGGAGGCCATTGCCTGTGTGCTGGCCCTGAAAAACGGTGTGGTTCCGCCCACCATTGGTTATCAGGAGCCAGACCCAGAATGCGACCTGGACTATGTGCCAAATACCGCGCGCCAGGTAAACATAGAGCTGGCTCTATCTGCCTCTTTAGGCTTTGGCGGGCATAACGCCTACTTAGCGTTTAAAAAACTTTGAAAGGCGGCATGGTGATGGATATAAAATCAATTGAGAGTCTGGCCCGGCTAATGAAGGAAAACGCCTTGACCTCTTTGGAGCTGACCCAGGACGGGGTAAGCCTAAAGCTGGAGCGGGCCAATACTGTCGCCCCTGCCCAGGCCCTGACGGCCTCACCCTTTTCTCCCGCTCCGGTAGAGCCGGACCCGCCCCCGAAAAATGGTACCCTTGTGCTTTCGCCCACTGTGGGAGTGTTCTATGCGGCCCCTGCGCCAGATAGTCCGCCTTTCGTGGAGACGGGTGCTAAAGTGCGCAAAGGAGACACTCTATGCATTATTGAGGCCATGAAGCTGATGAATGAAATCCCCGCCGAAATAGATGGTACGGTGGCGGAGATTTGCGTAGGCAACGGCCAGGTGGTGGAATATAACCAGCCCCTGTTCCGTATTGTGCCGTAAGGGAGGGCCGAGGCGTGAATCGAGACGAGATTAAGAAAGTGCTGCCTCACCGGGAACCCATGTTATTGGTGGACCAGGTGGAGTTGGTTGACGGCAAAAGCCAGGGTAAGTACCAGGTACGCGGGGACGAGTTCTTTTTGCAGGGGCATTTCCCAGGCAATCCAGTGGTGCCAGGCGTCATTCAGTGCGAAATGCTGGCCCAATCCGCATGCGTGCTGCTCATTGGCCAGGCCGAGGGTATGACCCCCCTGTTCACGGGCCTGCAAAATGTGAAGTTCCGAGGGCAGGTAAAGCCCGGGGATGTGTTTGAGAGCCAGTGTGAGCTGGTACGCAGCCGGGGACAGTTCTACTTTGCCAAGGGGACCGGCCGGGTGAACGGCAAGGTCTGCGTTTCGGCGGAGTTTTCTTTTGCATTGGTGAAGGTGGACGCGGAGTAAGAATTTAGTCCTTGGAAGTAATGCGGAGCAGTTTCATTGCCAGTTCGGGAGGTTCGCTGCTGGCGGACCCAGGAAAAGTACCGAAGTTTCCAAAGGTTCCCGCTTTCACCCGGCTTTCTGCTTTGTGGCAGGGGCTGTGACTGGCCCGTATTAGAAATAGTTTCGCCAGCCTTTTCAAAGGCTGCGGGGTGTGGGGCAGAGCCCCACGGCCTTCAAGGCTGCGGGGTGTGAAATGGCCCTACGGCCTTTAAGAAAGGGGTGGACGCATGTTCACAAAAATTCTAATTGCCAACCGAGGCGAGATTGCGGTCCGGATCATTCGGGCCTGCAAGGAGATGGGCATTTCCACTGTGGCGGTCTATTCTCAGGCAGACCGGGAGTCCCTGCATGTGGGCCTAGCGGACCAAGCCGTGTGTATTGGCGGAGCCAGGGCTGAGGACAGCTACCTGAATGGGGAGCGGATGATCAGCGCGGCAGTGGCTACTGGCGCCCAGGCCATCCATCCTGGCTATGGCTTTTTGTCCGAAAACGCTGAATTCGCTGGCAGGTGCCGCAAATACGGTATTACCTTTATCGGCCCTTCAGGGGACGTGATTGCTAAAATGGGTGACAAAGATGCGGCCCGCCGTTTGATGAAGGAAAACGGTGTGCCCACCACCCCTGGCACCCAGGTTCTGGCCACTGTGGAAGAGGCAAAGGCCGCTGCTAAGGAGCTGGGCTATCCGGTAATGGTAAAGGCCAGCGCTGGGGGCGGCGGAAAGGGTATCCGCCTGGTAGAGCGCCCCGAGGACCTGGAGCGGGCCTTTTTGACCGCTTCCGCCGAGGTAGAGAAAGCCTTTGGAGATGGCCGGCTCTATATGGAAAAGTATCTGACAGAATCTAATACTGTGTGAGTGAGTGAGTGAGTGTGTGTGTGTGTGTGTGTGTGTGTGTGTGTGTGTGTGAGAGAGAGAGAGAGAG
>JAAWSH010000142.1 GCA_022801475.1 Acutalibacter sp.
CCGGGCCAGCTCCGCCGCGTCATCACAGGTGGTCTCGCTTGCCACCAGGTCCAGTATTTTATCCAATTCTAGCGCTTTGTAATTTTTATTCATATTCGTTTATCCTCAATTTCAAAATACTAGCTTGATGCATTCTTTATAGATATAGTCCTCTCCAAGGACATTGCTGTAGGTGTCCATCCAACACGGCCGCAGGCCGCTGCGATGGGCTACAGACTGTGAACCAATATTGGTCACAGACGCGCTGTAGAAAGGCACCCTTTCCCGAGCCAGCAGCTCTCGGGCCAGCCAGCTGATCAGCGCCGTGCCCAGCCCCCGTCCCCGGTGGGAAGGGCTGGTATCCACGCCCATCTCCCATAGGCCTTGAGACTGCTCCCCCGCCCCGGCCAAGGCAATAATTTGATCCTGGAACTGGGCAAAACATACCATCCCCGTGCCGGTATGTCCCTCCTCATCAAAGGCCAGAGAATTTGGGAAACCGCTAAGGCCCGCCAGCTGGCCAAGAGCCTCCCCTTCCAGCAGATGGTACGCATAACCAGCAGGAAGGGGCATGTCTGAAACCTGGTCTGGTATAAAGTGGATGGTCTGGCCATACACCAGGGGCAGCTCGAACAGCTCGTCCCTGGTGCGGCCTTGGGTCAGGGCTTTTACCTGCGGCAGAAGCTCTGGGGAGGCGGAAACCACCACACGCCCCCCAATCACTGCCAGCTTTACAAAAGGAGGCTGGGCGGTTCTATTGGGCACGTAGAGAACGCCCGAACCGGATAAGTCCTCTGGGGCACAGTCCAGTTGGGCCGCCAGGTAGGCCCGCACCGTATTTATTATGATACATGGGTTCATCCATTTCTTTCCCTTCTATATCAAAAGACTATGATAAAATTCCAAGGTCTTGGGCCGCTTTTGCAGCACATGCAGGGTATAGGCCTCGGCAGCGTCTGTCAGTTCAGTCAGGGCGTGGCCTGCCAGGTGAAAAGAAAAGATCTTCTCAAACTCAGAATAAATAATATACCGCATGGCTGTCAGCGACCCCGGCGAAAGCGCAACCACAGGGGTTCCCTTACTTATATAACAATTTTGGCAGTAGATCTCTCCCCGGTTCACCCGGAAAAACATGCGCGGGGCCTCATAGGCCCCGCAGGCCTCGCAGGCCACCAGGTTTGGCATATATCCCGCTATAGAGAGCATCCGCAGCTCTACCACTGGTTTTAGCAGCTGGGCCGCGCGTGCGCCAGTGCAGAGAAAATGCAGGGCATTCAGCACCAGCCGCAGGTACTGGGCCGACTCCACCCCCTCGGGCACCAGCTCGGCGGCCAGCTCACAAAAATACTGCCCCGCCGAGAGGTTCAAAAGATCCCCCCGCAGGCCAAAGAACACCTCGATGGGCCGGGCCGCATCGATTATGTACTTATCCCGCCCCTTGTGCAAGTCCAGGCGGGAATAGCAAAGCAGCCCTGTAGCCGAATTTTTGCTGTCTTTATAATTTTTTGCGCGCCGGGCAAAGGCCCGCACCACGCCCTCGTCACGGGTCAGAACCGTAACCAGCCGGTCGCTCTCGCCCACTGTCTGCTCCCGAATAATAATCCCCTGGGTCTTCAGCCGCACCCTGCGGCCCCCTCTCGTATGCAATATTTTGTGCGCTGCCCCGCACTTTGGCATATAGAATATAGTCCTCTACCCGGCCCGAACGGGTAAAATTCAACCAAGCCTGATTTTCATTCACTGCAAACGCCCCCTTACAATGAAAGTATTTGCAGGAACCGGGCGGGTATGAGTGGAAAAAATATCTTTTATCGACGCCTCTCGACGGACTTTTCCCGGCGAATGTGCTTGTACCCTTATTGTATCGTTTTCGGGACCTAAACGCAAGCCTAATTTTTGTGGTTCCCGCCCAAATCCCGCCAATAAAAGCGCGGTGCGGGTTCCTTAATCCCCTTCACCGCGCAATCGATTCTATATTCTGGATCTTTCACAAAACGCCCTGGTTCAGTCCTCGTCTCCGGCCGGTTCTTTGCAGCGGTCCCACAGGCGCTTTGCCACAAAAATCACGCCCACTAACACCATAAAACCGGCAAACGCCATATGCGCCCCCTCTTCTGTCAGGGCCCCGTCCCACACCAAGGGGTCCCCGTCTACCACGTGGGTCATGCTGAGGGCCAGCAAAATTAGGCCAAATATTCCTTCCAGTCCGTACAGCCAGTTCTGGCGGCTGTTTTTTTGCGTAATGTCTCGCAGGATGTATTCAATCATAGCAAAATCCAAGCCGGCCCATAGAATGAGCATGTTCTCGTAAAAACCCGGCGCCCAGTGGATGTCGTCAATTTTCAGCACCCCATTGGCAAACAAAAGCACAAACAGCAAAACGGTGGTGTGCTGGAACACATTGCCCCGCAGCAGCTGCTGACGCTCGTCAAATTCAGATTGCTTTCTCATGCAAATAAGCCTCCTAAAGTTTCGTTTGATCTTCTGCCTCCGGCCAAAACAAACCGTCCAGCGTGGTCCCCAGCACCCGGCATATCTCTATGCACAGACGTACCGTGGGGTTGTAGTCCCCCCGCTCAATGGCCACCACGGTCTGACGGGTGACCCCCACCGCGTCGGCCAGGTCCTGCTGGGTCAGCCCCTTGGCAGCCCGAGCGGCTTTCATTTTTAGGTTTTTACCCAATGGATCGCCTCCTTGTCTGATATTGTATATTATCCACGAAGAAAAGTCAATTATAATTTACAAAAAGTCTACTAAATTTTATTTCAGATGATTGCAGCCTTGGCTACCGCTCCTCCGCTTGACCGGGCAATGTGTCCATACTTTGCCCGCACACAAACGCGTCGGGGCTTGACAATCTCCCCCACCCCCACTATACTTCAATAATAGAGCATTTCGCGCCTGCCGCGTACCGAACGCCCAGGCACAGTAAAGGAGAATTCTCATGAGCATGAACATGTGTTTTCGCTGGTATGGCCAAGGAAACGATGAAATTCCACTGTCCTATATCAAGCAAATTCCCGGGGTGAGCGGCATTGTCTGGGCCCTGCATCACAAGCTGCCAGGAGAGGTTTGGCCTGTGGAGGAGATTGCCCAGGTCAAGGAACAGCTGGGCCCTTACGGCTTCCATATGGACGTGGTAGAGTCCGTCAACGTCCACGACGATATTAAAACGGGCCGGCCTAGCCGAGATGGGTACATTGAGAACTACATCCAGACCATCCGCAACCTCAGCCAGTTTGGGGTCAAAGTGATCTGCTACAACTTTATGCCCGTGTTTGACTGGACCCGTACAGACCTGTTTCATCCCCTGCCAGACGGCTCTACCGCCCTATTCTATGAGGCTTCCAAAATTCATGACGACCCCAAGGAAATGGCCCAGTACATTCTCAATAACCTCCACGGCCTCACCTTTCCCGGCTGGGAACCGGAACGTATGGCCCAGCTGGACCAGCTCTTCGCCGCCTACAGGGATGTAAGCAAAGAACAGCTGTGGGAGAATCTGCGCTACTTTTTGGAGCGGCTAATGCCCGTATGCCATGCGTGCGGCGTTAAAATGGCCATCCATATGGATGATCCACCTTGGGACATCTTTGGTCTGCCCCGGCTACTGGTGGACGAGCCCTCCATTGACCGGTTCTTGAATATGGTGGACGACCCCTGCAACTGCCTGACCCTGTGTACCGGCAGTCTGGGCGCCAACCCTCAAAACGATGTGGCCGCTATGGTCCGCAAGCACTGTGGGCGCATTGCCTTTGCCCATATCCGCAACGTGAAGCATTACCCAAATGGAGACTTTACCGAGACCAGCCACCGGGATTGCCAGGGGGATACCGGCATTTTGGACATTGTGAAGGCCTTCCACGACGGCGGCTTTGAAGGCTATGTCCGTCCCGACCACGGTCGGCACCTATGGGGCGAGGGTCCAGGCAGCGTGCGCCCCGGCTACGGCCTGTACGACCGGGCCTTGGGCATTATGTATCTTTGGGGGATCTGGGACGCCCTGGACAGATGGGAGGATTTGCAATGAAATTAGACTGCATGGGAATACAGAACCAGGCCCCCTGGGAACAGGCGGGCATTCGGCTGCCGAAGTTTGACTGGAACCAGATGCGGGCCCAAACCCAGGCGGCCCCGGTCTGGGTGCACTTTGGGGCAGGGAACATTTTCCGAGGATTTATTGCCAAATTGCAGCAGGACCTGCTGGAACAAGGTCTGGTAAGTACCGGTATTGTGGCGGCAGATACTTTTGACTTGGACATCATTGATAAGATTTATGATCCCCACCACAGCATGACCTTGTTAGCCACCCTGCTGCCGGATGGCTCGGTAAAAAAAAGAGGTGGTGGCCTCCATCTCCCAGGGGCTGCGGGCCAGCGGCGCATATCCACAGGATATGGAAAAACTGCGGGCCATTTTCCGCGCCCCCTCCCTGCAAATGGTCAGCTATACCATCACTGAGAAAGGTTATGCCCTAGCGGATCTTTCCGGGAATTTCTTTCCGGCTGTACAGGCGGATTTTGCGGAGGGGCCTGGCCGCTGCTCCCACGCCATGAGCGTTACCGCCGCTCTGCTGCTGGAACGGTTTCTGGCCGGCGGCGCGCCCATTGCCCTGGTAAGCATGGACAACTGTTCCCACAACGGGGAAAAACTTCAGGCCGGGGTAGTGACCGTGGCAGAAAATTGGGAGAAGAACGGGTATGTGTCCCAAGATTTTCTGGCCTGGCTGGGAGATAAAAACAAGGTCTCCTTCCCTTGGACCATGATCGACAAGATCACCCCCCGTCCCGCCCAAGTGGTGGAAGAAGCCCTGACCGCCGCCGGTGTGGAGGACATGGAGCCCACCGTCACCAGCAGGGGAACCTACATTGCGCCCTTTGTCAACGCAGAGGGGCCCCAATACCTTGTGGTGGAGGATGCCTTCCCTAACGGCCGCCCACC
>JAAWSH010000143.1 GCA_022801475.1 Acutalibacter sp.
TGGTAGCCCAGGGCCTGGGCCATTTTCAGGTTGCTCTCGCAGAACTTCCCCTGGGGCGGCCGGTAGAGCTTTGGCATTTCCTCTCCGGTAATGTCCTGATACAGGGCCTCGTTTTTTGCCAGCTCTGCCTGAAAGCTGGCCTGATCCCCAATCGTGGACATATCCGGGTGGCTATAGGTGTGGTTGCCAATGGTGTGGCCCTCTTCCACCATGCGGCGCACCAGCTCCGGCTGGGTCTCAAAATAGTTTCCCACCAGGAAAAAGGTGGCCTTTACCCCGTGGTTTTTTAGCGCGTCCAAAATTTTTTCCGTGTTGCCGTTCTCAAAGCCCGCATCAAAGGTGATGTACAGCAGTTTTTCCTGGGTTTGGGCGCAATAAAGGCTGTCGAACTGGGCCAGGTAGTCTGCCGTGGCGTTGGCCACCGGGGGCTGGCCCTCCTGCTGAAAGCTTAGGCCCCAGTTGGTTATTTCCCCAGAAACCGCCAGCGCCCGGTTCGCCCTGGGCCAAAGCACGGCCCCCAGCACCGCCCCGGCGGCCAGCAACAGGGCCGGTATCAGCATATACATTTTTTTCATTTTTATCATGCGCTTCATAGGGACCCCTCCTTGCTTTTCTTAGACATTTTATGCGGATTTTGGAGAGGACAGAACTTTTTCTTTCGCCAATACGGCCCCACCCCCTTCGCGCCCAGCGCAAGCGCTGGACCGTTAATCGCGGGGGCGTTCGCTTTGGCTCACTTGCCGGAGCGAACCGTTAGCTGAGCCAGCACGTTTCTCTGGGCGCTTCCGGCGTAGTTCTCCTGTCCGCGCTGGCTTGGCTAGAAGTTATCGGCGGCGAGTGAGCCCCAAGCGAACGATTCCGTGGATAATGGTCCAGCGCTTGCGCTGGGCGCTGGGCGCTGGGTTGACTTTGGGAGTGGATTGGTGTATGATTTTTGTAAGAAATACCTGGCCCATTTGTAAGATTCATCGGCTATACTATATGTATGCTATTCAATCTATTCATTCCATCCGCTTGGAGAAAGCCTCTGCTTTTGGGCGGCAAGAAGAGAAAGCGTTAAGTACGCTTAACTCTCGCTTCGCGTTTTTGGCTTCTCCCTGTGTTCCTTTGAACACATTATTCCTTATAGAGGGGGTAATTCTATGGACAACGAGGGGAAAAACATTTTGGTGGTGGACGACGACCGGGAAATTGTGCGGGCCATTGCCCTGAACCTGGAGAGCGAGGGCTATCATGTGTTCCGGGCCTATGACGGGCTGGAGGCCCTGGACCTGGTGACCACCAAAAACATCCACCTGATTATTATTGACGTGATGATGCCTAAGCTGGACGGCCTTTCCGCTATTATGCGCATCCGCGAGGGCAAGAACCTGCCCATTATTGTCCTCTCTGCCAAAAGCGAAAACAGCGACAAAGTGCTGGGCCTCTCTATGGGCGCGGATGACTATGTGACCAAGCCCTTTAATCCTATGGAGCTGGCCGCCCGGGTGAAGTCCCAGCTGCGGCGGTACACCAGCCTGGGAGACATCAACTCCCGGGGGGAGAACGTCATTATCAACGGCAGGCTGCGCTTTCATCTGGACGAGCACGTTCTCTACGCTGACGGTGAGCCTGTTAAACTGACCGCCACAGAGACCAAAATTGTAGAGCTGCTCATGCGCAACCCTGGGCGCATCTTCCCGGCGGAAGAAATCTACAGCAAAATATGGAACGAGTCCGCTTATTCCACGGAAAATACCGTAATGGTGCATATCCGGCGCATTCGGGAGAAAATTGAGATCAATCCCAGCGAGCCGGAATACTTAAAGGTGGTGTGGGGCATTGGCTACAAATTCGAGAAACACTAATACCTTCGCCGGGCTGCTCTCTTGGCTTTGTCTGCTGGTGGCGCTGTGCGGCGCCTGCTGCGCGGTGGTCTTTTTCACCCTGGTTTTGGCCAACCCCCATACCCTGCGCTTTGCCGCCGAGCATTTGCAGGAAATTGCCGGCTCCGCCGAGGGCTACCTTCACTCCGGCCCAGTGATGGAAGAGGCGCAGCGCCAGGATCTGGTATACAACTACACGGTGCAGATTATCAGCGCCCTGGCTATTTTGGGCACCGCCCTTGCACTGATTTTCCTGTTCCGCCAAGACCGCCACGCCTTTGAGGACCTGGTGGCCAAGGGCCTGGGGAAAATTTGGGTTGAGCTGAAGCTGGGGGTCCTGGGGCTGCTGTTCTTCTTAAGCCTTCTGATCTTTTTAGAAGGCTATGGTATGAAAAAGGCCTTTGCCCTTACCGTGCTGTGTGTGCTTACCGTGTACCTGCTTTGCCTGGACATTAGCCGGAACCGGCGGTTCTTTGGCCACAATATTCTCCACTCCTTCCTGGTCCGGCTCAACCGCTATGAGACCATGAGTACCTTTGAGCAGCGGGCCCTGCGCCGGGTGTATTCCGTGGTAGGGGTCATTGGCGGGCTGGTGGCCATATATATCTTCAGCCTCTTTGTTTTCCGGTATTTTGTCTTTTACGTCCAGATCGCCTTTGCCGCCACGTCTATTGTCTCTGTGGGCATTGTGGGCACGGTGTGGTGGTATATTCTGGCCCTAAAGCGGGACCTGCGGGACTGGAACCTGCTCATGGACCAGATCACCGAAATGTACGGCGGCGACCTGAACGCCGTAAACCATGTCTCTCCCACCTCTAACCTGTACGACTGCGCCATGCAGCTGAACATGATCCGCACCGGGGTGCAAAAGGCGGTGGAAGAGGGCACAAAGGCGGACCGCACCAAGATTGAGCTGATTACCAATGTATCCCATGACATCAAGACACCCCTGACCTCTATCATCAGTTATGTGGAACTGCTGAAGAAGGAGCCAGACCTGCCCCCCGCCGCCGCGGACTATGTGAACACCATTGCCCAAAAAGCCCAGCGGCTAAGCGGTATTGTCCAGGACGTGTTTGAGGTGTCTAAGGCCGCCACCGGGAACATCAGCCTAAACCTGGAGGACCTGGACCTGGGGCGGCTGATGCGCCAGACCCTGGTGGAGATGGAGCAGACCATTCAGAGGTCCCAGCTGGTATGGCGGGTGGACATTCCCGAGGTCCCTATGGTCATTCACGCGGACGGCCAGCGGCTATACCGGGTGCTGCAAAACCTCATCCGCAACTGCACCCAGTACTCTCTGGAGGGCTCCCGGGTGTATGTAACCCTTAGCGCCCAGAACGGCCAGGCCCTTGTGAGCATCCGGAACATCTCCAAAAATGAGATCACCATGAACGGCGAGGACCTGACCGCCCGCTTTGTCCGGGGAGACCAGAACCGCACCACAGAGGGCAGCGGACTGGGGCTGTCCATTGCCAAGAGCTTTACCGAAGCCTGTGGAGGCAGCTTTTTTGTGCGCACAGATGGGGACATGTTTACCGTGACCGTGCAGTTCCCCTTGGTGGCTCTTCGGCCCGAGGCGGTTCCCATCCTACAGGTAGAAAGCCCGCCTGCCGCCCCAGAGCCCTTGAACCTGGATGCTGGCACAAGGGAAGGCAGCCTACCGTAACCGAAAGTGGTCCCCAAAAGGCAATCTCTCGTTTGTAACAATCAAAAATATGCACAAGGGCGGTGGTTGCAGCCACCGCCCTTTTCACAGCATTTATTTTCATTTTACAGTCATAACCCAGGCTTATTCCTCTGCTGCTGGGTGCCATCTCCTTGTCTTGCTATCCAAGAAAACCGGTTTATCCAATTTCAAGCAAGCGGCTTTATCAAAACGGCTTCCCTCCAGTGGCTCTGCCCTTCTGAACTGGATCTATGATACCCGCTCCGTCATTTTATCGAACTTGCAGGTCCAGCATCACCGCGTCAAAGGAGCTGGAAAGTTTTTGTAGAATCTCCTGGCGCAATGAAAGGACTAATTCCAACTGCTGCTCCGGCACCTGAAGCCGGGCTCCCCCCTGGAAAAGCCGCACCCGGAAGTCTCTAAAGCCCAAAGTGAACAGAGCACTCTCGGCCTCTTCCACTCTATGGAGGTCCTCTTCTGTAATAGGTTGGCCAGCAGGCACCCGGGTAGCCAGGCAGGCATAGGCAGGCTTGTCCCAGGTAAAGAGCCCCGCCGCCCGGGAAAGCTGGCGAATCTGGGGCTTGGTTAATCCGCACTCCCTCAGGGGCGAGAGGACTTTCAGCTCACCCAAAGCACGCATTCCTGGACGGTCTGCGGCCTCATCAGAGGCATTGGTGCCATCCAGCAGTATGGAATACCCGTCCAGCTCCGCCTGGGCCTTTAAGGCGGAAAACAGGGCCTTTTTGCAGTGGTAACAGCGGTCTTTGGGGTTGGCTGACACCAAATCAACCGACAGAATATCCAGTTCCAAAATCTGGAGCTCCACGCCCAGCTGTTGACAAAGGCGCTGGGCGTCGGCTAGTTCAAAAGCTGGCTGAAAGGCTGTTTTTATATAATAAGGCCGCACCTGGGCATGGCAGGCAAGGGCCGCATACAGCAAGTAGGCGGAGTCTACCCCACCGGAAAAACCCAGAGCAGCCCGGGGGTATATTGTGAAAAAGTCCGGTAAAGTCATAGCAGCCTCCTATTTATAAAAAAATACTGTTAGTAAAACAAAAAAGAACCTGCAACATAAATTGCAAGTTCTTTTGGCTCCCCCTGTTGGACTCGAACCAACGACCCTGCGGTTAACAGCCGCATGCTCTACCGGCTGAGCTAAGGAGGAATAAATGAGTCTCTACATAGCGTTCTTACAAAATCTATTAAATAGCACGCTAGCATAACTCATGGTGACCCGTGCGGGAATCGAACCCACGTTTAAGGCGTGAGAGGCCTTCGTCTTAGCCGCTTGACCAACGGGCCAAATCTGGTGCACCATCAGGGACTCGAACCCGGGACACCCTGATTAAGAGTCAGGTGCTCTACCAACTGAGCTAATGGTGCATG
>JAAWSH010000144.1 GCA_022801475.1 Acutalibacter sp.
GATGTGTGGAAGGGCTTCGGCTTTGGCACCATTGTGTACTTAGCGGCCATCACGGGCATAGATCCCACCCTGTATGAGGCCGCCCAGATTGACGGGGCCTCCCGCTGGCGGCAGACCTGGCACATCACCCTGCCCGGCATGCGGATGATCATTGTCCTGATGATGATTCTCAGCCTGGGCAATGTGCTGAACGCTGGCTTTGACCAAATCTTCAACCTGTATAACAGTCTTGTGATGGAGACCGGCGATATTTTGGATACCCTTGTGTACCGTCTGGGGCTGCAACAGACCCAGTACGGGCCCTCCACGGCGGTGGGGCTGCTGAAGTCAGTGGTATCCTGCGCGCTGATTTCGGTATCCTATTTCATCTCCTACAAGGCCTTTGACTACCAGATGTTTTAGAAGGGGGGAGCGAATACGATGAAACTAGAAACAAGGGGCGTAAAGGTCTTTCGGGTGTTTAATGTGATCATCCTGACTGTAATTTCGCTGCTGTGCCTGCTGCCCTTTTTAAACGTGGTAGCCCTGTCCTTTAGCGACAAGATAGCAGTGGCGAAAGGGGAGGTAATTTTTTGGCCCGTGAACTTTAGCCTGGACTCGTACCACTACGTCTTGGACCAAAAGCCCTTCTGGCGGGCCTTCCTCATCTCCCTGGAGCGGGTGGCCCTGGGGGGCGGCCTGGGCATTTTCCTTACTGTGCTGTGCGCCTACCCCCTCTCCAAATCCAACCAGGTGTTTCGATTCCGCACCGTGTATGTATGGTATTTCTTCATCACCATGCTGTTCAGCGGCGGGCTGATTCCCGGCTACGTGGTGGTCACCAACCTGGGGCTGAAAAACACCATCTGGGCCCTGGTGCTGCCCGGGGCGGTGAGCGCCTACAATATTTTGCTGATGCTGAACTTTTACCGGCAGCTGCCCGGTGAGCTGGAAGAGGCGGCATTTATCGACGGAGCGGGGCACTTTAAGACCTGGCTGCACGTGTACCTGCCCTGCTCGGTGCCCTCCATTGCCACCATAGCCCTGTTCACCATTGTGGGCCAGTGGAACGCCTGGTTCGACGGCATCATCTATATGAGCAAAACCGACCTGTACCCTCTGCAAAGCTATTTGCAGACCATTGTCACCCGGCTGGACTTCCAAAATATGACGGTGGAAGAGCTCAAGCGGCTTTCGGCCCTCAACCAGCGGTCGCTGATCGCCGCCCAGATGGTGATTGCCATGGTCCCCATTTTGTGCCTGTACCCCTTTTTGCAAAAGCATTTTGTGTCCGGCATTGTGCTGGGCAGTGTAAAAGGATAGGCGCGTCCCATCATTCTATATTTATTCCCTCGCCAATCAATGAGAGGAAACCCTATGCTGTCCCGAAGGAGCCTAATGGCCCAACAGTATGGTGAATGCCGCTGGCGGCGGAGAGCTGGCAAAGCCAACTCCTGGGCGTCAAGTCTCCGCCGCCGCGTCGACCGGCTCAGTGCAATTGCCACTGGCAATTTTCGCCCCTGGACCGCGCGTATTTTCTACTGTTAGATTCTGGGATAATATAAAGAAAGGAAGTATTTTTATGCAGCTGTTGCGTGTCAGCGAAAACAAGCGTTTTTTGTGCCTGGAGGACGGCAGCCCCTTTTTCTGGCTGGGCGACACCGCCTGGGAGCTTTTCCACCGGCTGAGCCTGGAAGAGGCGGAGCGGTATTTTCAGACCCGGGCCCGGCAGGGTTTTACCGTGTCGCAAATTGTGGCCTTGGCAGAGTTCGACGGCCTCACCCAGCCCAACTATTACGGCCGCTTCCCCTTACTAAAAAACCAGGACGGCCAATACGACCCCTGCCTGTGGGACGACGCGGGTCCCAACTCCTACTGGGACCATGTGGACGCGGTGCTGGACCTGGCCGAAAAGTATGGCGTCTACGTAGCTTTTGTGGCCACCTGGGGGGATAAGTATTACCAGGCCCATGGGGTGGGGCCCGTGATCTTTACCCCTGAAAACGCCCGGGAATATGGGCGTATGCTGGGCCGGCGCTACGGCGGCCGGGACAACATCCTCTGGGTCATGGGCGGCGACAGAAACCTAAAATACTACGACCACTTTAAGGTGAACGAGGCCCTGGCCCTGGGCATACAGGAGACGGAGCAAAAGCGCCACCTGATTACCCTGCACCCAGGCGGGGGGCAGTCCAGCTCCTACTACTTCCCCCATGAGGACTGGCTGGACTTCCATATGATTCAGTCTGGCCACAACTTCCGCAACCTGAAAAATTACGAGTTCATTGCCCACGACTACGCCCTGACCCCTGTAAAGCCCACCCTGGACGCCGAGCACCGCTATGAGGACCATCCTGTGGATTTCAACCCAGAAAACGGCTACTTCGACACCCCGGACGTGCGCCAGGCCGCTTATTGGAGCGTGTTTGCCGGGGGCTTTGGGGTCACCTACGGCCACCACAGCGTGTGGAGGATGAACCGGGAGTTTTCCGCCTACTATCCCCTGACCTGGGAGGAGGCTTTGGAGCGCCCCGGCGCCTGCCAGGCGCGCCACCTGAAGGACCTGGTCCTCTCTTACCCCTTCTTTGAGCGGGTGCCCTGCCAGGAGCTGCTGGCGGGCAATTACCCAGGGGCCAACTACATTGCCGCCACCCGGGGAGGGCGCTACGCCCTGTTCTACGTCCCCAACGGCGTCAACCTGCCGGTACGGCTGGGGACTTTGCCCGGAGCCCAGGTAAAGGCCAGCTGGTTCTGCCCAGTCACCGGAAAAAAGACGGAGATCGGCCTATTCCCCAATCAAGGGGAGAAGGTGTTTGCTCCAGCCCATCGGGGCAGGGACCAGGATATTGTGCTGATTCTGGAATCAGCGGACTAGGGCCTGTTTGGAAATAGAGGAAATGACAGATTTTTGGCCAGAAGCGGTCCGTTTCCAGGAGAAGGGCCGCTGTAGTTAGCCGCGCTGACTATGGGCGATTGGCGGGGACTTTCCACGGGGAAAGGGGCCGCTTATGGCCCAAAAATGGTGTTTCCAATTGTTAAAAGGAACCTTAAGGACCCAAAGTTTTTATTCATTAAGAGAGGAAATCGCTATGGACCATAAAATCATTCTGGGCGTAGCCCCCACCCGGCGGGGCAGCGCCTTTGTAAACCCGGACGCCCTAAAGCAGAAGGAGATCCTCTACCAGCGGCTAGGGGCCCTGGACCTGGGCCCGGTAGAGCTGGTGGACCTGGAGGACATCAACGAAGAGGGCCTGCTGCGGGGCAAAGAGGACGTGGATAAAACCATCGCCAAGTTCCAGGCCCGGGGGGTAAACGCCCTGTTCTTCCCCCACTGCAACTTTGGCTCCGAGCACAGCGTGGCCAAGGTGGCCGCAGCTTTCCGGCTGCCCACCCTGCTGTGGGGGCCCCGGGATGGCGCCCCCGAAGCGGACGGCTCCCGCTCGCGGGATACCCAGTGCGGGCTGTTCGCCACCGGCAAGGTGCTGCGGCGGATGAACGTGCCCTTTACCTACCTGCCCAACTGCCGGACCGAGGACCCGCTGTTTGCCAAGGGGATGAAGATCTTCCTGGACGCGGCCAATGTGGTTAAGGAATTCCGCCGGACGAAGATTTTACAGCTCAGCGTGCGGCCCGACGACTTTTGGACCATGATGTACAACGAGGGCGAGTTGCTGGAAAAGTTCGGTATTCAGGTGTTCCCGGTGTCTGTCAGCGACCTGGTGCGGCGGGTGGACCAGCTGATGGAGGAAAACCCGCCGGAGGTGCAGGCCACGGTGGAGGACGTGTACGCCAGGGCTCAGGTGGAAATCGACCGGGACGCGGTACGCAAGCTGGCCTGCCTGAAAACCGCCATGAAGGCCTACGCCCAAGAGAACGGCTGCGGGGCCGTAGCCATCCAGTGCTGGTATTCCCTGCAAAAGACGCTGGGGGTCATGCCCTGCCTGGCCAACGCCCTGCTGACCGAGGAGGGCATTCCCGTGGCCTGCGAGACGGACGTGCACGGAGCTATTTCCTCCATTCTGCTGCAAGCGGCGGGCCGGGGGGGCGCTCCCAGCTTCTTTGTGGACTGGAGCGTACGCCACCCGGAGGTGGAAAACGGCGAGCTGCTTCAGCACTGCGGGCCCTGGCCCCTCTCCCTGGCCAAGGAGACCCCGGTGGTCACCCAGCCCTTTGCCTTCCAGGACAACTGTCCTGGGTCGGTAACGGCAGAGTGCCGGGGCGGAGAGATCACCCTGCTGCGCTTTGACGGGGACCACGGGGAATACGGCCTGCTGCTGGGCACGGCCCAGGGCATTGAAGGGCCCAAAAATCATGGCACCTACCTGTGGGTAGAAGTGCCCAACTGGCCCAAGGTGGAAACCATGATCGTCAAGGGGCCCTACGTGCACCACGCCACGGGCCTGCACGGCAATGTGCTGCCGGTTCTTTACACAGCGGCGGAGTACCTGCCCGGCCTGCGCCTGGACTTCTTCGACCAGAACCAGCGGCGGCAGACCGAGAACGTGTTTTTTACAGAATAAGGAGAGCCTGCCATGAAGCTTTTGGGGATTGATGTGGGCACCACGGGCGTAAAGGCCGGGGTGTTTTCTCAAGACGGGAAAATGCTTGGCTGCGGCATGGAGACCTATGGGGTAGACCTGCCCGCTCCAGGCCGGGCGGAGCAGGACGGTGGGCTGGTATGGCAAAAGACCAAGCTGGCGGTGCGGGCCGCCGTGGCCCAAGGGGGCGGCGATGTGGCGGCCGCCAGCGTCTCGGCCCAGGGGGACGCCCTGCTTTTACTGGACCGGGAGCAGCGGCTGCTGGCTCCTGTACAGCTGGGCATGGACTACCGGGGAAGCGCCCAGGCGGAAGAGATGGAAAAACGCTGGGGCAAAGAGGCGCTGTACAAAAGGACCGGTATGCCGCCCCACCCGCTGAATTTCTTTCTCAAAC
>JAAWSH010000145.1 GCA_022801475.1 Acutalibacter sp.
TTACTTACGAATGCCCAGCTCGGCAATGATAGAGCGGTAGCGCTCAATGTCGATTTTAATTAGATAGTTCAAAAGGCTGCGGCGCTGGCCAACCATTTTCAGCAGGCCCCGGCGGGAGTGATGATCCTTCTTGTTGGAGCGCAGGTGCTCGGTTAGGTCGTTGATACGCTTAGTCAGCACAGCAATCTGCACTTCGGGCGAGCCAGTGTCGCCCTCGTGGCGGGCATACTTTTGGATGATCTCGGTTTTCTGGGATTTGGTCATAACAATTCACCTTTCTTAAGAGGGCGGTCTGCCCCTCTTTAAAAATTCACCCATACCCACAGGCCAGGGTCGGTGGGGCCCGGTTTGGTCCGAGGGAAGGGTACTCGCATTATTCTAGCATACTTAAAAGCTTTTGTAAAGCTTGAGTTTTGGGGAAATGGCGCAGTTTTCCCCATGCTTTTCCGCTTTCACACTGCCCCTAAAGCCAAAAGCCGCTCCCCGGTGGGCGCGGCTTTTATTGCGGGTCCTTATCCGCCTAAATATTCCTGGGCAAACTGGGCCGCTACCGCTCCGTCCGCAGCGGCGGTAACCACCTGGCGCAGGGGCTTTTGGCGCAGGTCGCCTACGGCAAATACGCCCGGCAGGTTGGTGCGGGTAGTCTCGTCCGCCGCCACATAGCCCTGGGCGTCCAGATCCACCTGGCCCTTCAGCAGTTCTGAATTGGGCCGTTGGCCCACAGCCATAAACACCCCCGCGCAGGTTAGCGCCCGGCGCAGGCCCGTGGCATTATCCGCCACCAAAACCCCGGTGAGCCGGTCCCCGGCCAAGAGCTCCTTCACTTGGCTGTTAAGGACCATCTCCACCCCCGGGGTTTGTTCCAGCAGGTCCTGCTGGCTTTTTGGGGCCCGCAGCTTGTCTCTGCGGTGGATGAGGTACACCTTTTCACATAGCCGAGTCAGGTACAAGGCGTCCGCCACAGCGGTATTGCCCCCGCCCACCACGGCTACGGTTTTGTCCCGGTAGAACATGCCGTCGCAGGTGGCGCAGTAAGACACCCCCCGGCCCCGCAGAGCCCGCTCATTGGGGAGGCCCAGCTCACGGGGGCTGGCCCCTGTGGCAAGCACCACGGTGAGGCCCTGGAAAGCCTCCTTGGCGGTACGGACTGTCTTTATCTTTTCGCTAAGTTCCAGCCCGGTGGCCTGGGCCAACAGGGTTTTGGCGCCAAAGCGCTCGGCGCCCTCTTTCATCTGCATGGCCAGTTCAAAGCCGTTTATGCCCTGGGAAAAGCCCGGATAGTTGTCAATCCAGTCCGTGGTGCCCATCTGGCCCCCAGGGGCCAGCATTTCCAGCAAGAGTACAGAAAGCCCGGCCCGGGCCCCATATAGGGCGGCGGTGTAGCCTGCGGGGCCTCCGCCCACAATGAGCATATCGTATACTTGGTTTTCCACTATTTGATTAGTTCCTCCAGGGCGGTCTTGGGCTGAAGGCCCACCAGCGTGGCGGCAGGTTGGCCGTTTTTAAAGAGAATGGCGGTGGGAATGCTCATTACGCCGTAGCGGCCGGCCAGGTCGGGCTGCTGGTCCACGTTGACCTTGCCCACCACCACGGCGTCGGGGTTTTCCTGGGCGAACTCGTCCACAACGGGGGAGAACATGCGGCAGGGACCGCACCACTCGGCCCAAAAGTCCACCAGAACGGGGGTTGAAGAGCCCAGGACCTCCTGGTCAAAATTTTCGGTTGTAAAGGTTTTCACAGACATAAAAGATGCCTCCTAACAAAATAATAATGGGGGTCAAAGCAAGGACGAAAAAGTGGGGCGGCGGAAAGAGATAATCCGCTGGACGGACCTTAGCGGCGGCCCGCAGTCCCTTTGCGGGCCGCTATCCCCAGCAGAATCAGCGCCCCACCTATTAAATTATACTCTATAGGAGCTAAAAAGCAAGCGTTGAATAGCATATGCGCCAGCGCCGTCGCTGGCGCGCTTCCCCACCGGAGAAAATAGGCCCCAAAAATCAGCGAGAGAAGAAAGCTCCACAAAAGGTAAAGCAGAACTTCCCCCAGGCCCAGCCCGTTGCGGATGCTCCACATGGGAATATGCCAAAGAGCCCACAGCAGCCCCGATAAGGCCAAAGCGGCGGGAGCCCGCATGACGGTAAGCAGTTCCGTTAGCAGAAAGCCCCGCCAGGCCAGCTCTTCCACCAAGGCCGTGGCGTACAGGTATGCGCAGCCCATCAGCAGAGCTTGGGCGCTGGGGTAGCTTTGGGCGAACAGCTCCGGCCGGCCGCCCCAAAGGGCGTATCCGCCAGAAACCGCCAAGCCCATCCCTGCTGGAATTAGGCAGAAGAGCAGAGCTCGGGGCTTTATCGGTGCGGTGAACAGGGAAAGGGGCCAGCGCCGCCGCTGGAACAGGGCGAAGGCCCAAGAGACCCCCAGCGGAACCCCCACAAAGCCGTACCGCGCCCAAAGGACGGGCTCCGGCACAAAAAGGCCTTTTTGCCTTAGCAGCAGGGGCAGGTAACAGAGGAAGGAGAGCCCCAGGACCAGTCCGGCCCACAAGAGGGTTTTGCCGGGGCTCCAGGCCTTTGCTTTTAGTATTGGGCAGGCGGGGGCCATTATTCCACCCCGGCGAATTTCAAAAATTCGCGAAAGCTGCCCATTTGCGCCCCCGAGGCCTCCGCGTGTTCTTCATGTTCCAGGCAGCCGGTGATAAGGTAGGCCTCTATCCCGGCCTGTCCTGCCGCTACAGCGTCCTCCAGGGCGTCGTTTCCCACCATTAGGCACTCCTCGGGCCGGGCGGAGAGATTGTGCAAAACTTCCTGAAAATATAGGGGGTTGGGCTTGCAGTAAGAGCTGCCTTCGTAGCTGGTCACCAGGGCGAAGTCCTGGGGCCGCAGTCCTAGCCAACCCAGCCGGGTGGCCACCCCCACTGCGGGAAACAGCGGATTTGTAGCCAGCGCCACCCGGTAACCCTTTGCTTTCAGGCTGTCTACCGTATTTTTAGCCAGGGGGTTCTCCTCTACGGCAGACCTTGCCCCGTTAAATTCGTTGGCATAGAAACTGTCAAAGACAGGCCGCATTTCCAGCACCCGTTCTCCCAGTTCTCCGGCGAATACCTGCCAGAACCGGGCGTCGTTCTTCATGCTTCCATCGTTCTGTATCATGGCCTTTGTGCCCTTCCACACCGCGGCCACCAGACTTTTGGCCTCATAGCCAAAGGGCGCGGCCTTTTGGGCCAGCAGCTGGAAGTAGGTGTTGGTAAAACGCTGGGTTTCCATGGGCAGCAGGGTGCCGTCCAGGTCGAAGAGGATGGTGTTAATATTTTTTCTCAGCAAGCCGGCGCCTCCCTCTCCACCGTCCGGGTGGCAACCAGGTCTACCCCTGTGCCGGCGATGTCCGCCAAGATCACGTCGCCTATGGCCACCGGGGCCTGGGCTGTAGCACTGCGGATGGCTTCCATACACTCAAAAATTTTGTCTTTCGGGATGTCCGTGCGGGTGCGCACCGGCAGCACCGGAGCGCGTCCGCCCACCAGCCGTACCGTAGAGGTAACGGTCCGGGTGGGGGCTGTAACCTCCTTTTTACCATAGGTCTCTCCTCGCTTGCAGGTGTTTCCGCTGACAGAGAGCACCTGGCCCTGCCCGTCGGTCTCCACCTTTAGGGCGCAGCCCAGGGGGCAGCTGATACAGGTCAATTCTATTATAGACATTTACATGCCCTCCCTTTCAGCGCTTACTGTGTTTGCGTCTATGATAATCGGGCCCTCCGCCCCTTCCAGCCATTCTTTTTTCAAAAGGACCTGCTCCATCTCCCCCGGAGCCATTACAGGCCGCTTGCGGCGCAGCAGTTCTTTGTCTCCGGCGCGCACAGTGACCACCGCGTCCCGCAGGTTCCGCCCCACCCGAAAGCGCACTACGGCATCTGGCCCCATGCGCTGGGGGGAGATGGTGCTGGGCACCGTGTAGCGCACCGCTCCGGCAGGGACAAGAGAAAGCTCTTCCTGGGCGGCAGACACAGTCCCCTGGGCGAACCGGGCCGCACTGCGCCCGGCCTGGACCGCTTCTTCCGAAACATAGTCCACCAGGTCATGGACATGCAGCACGTTGCCGCAGGCAAATACCCCGGGAATGTTAGTCTCCAAACTCTCGTTGACTTTTGGTCCGCCAGTAGCTGGGGCCAGCTCTACGCCCACAGCCTTAGAGAGCTCGTTCTCCGGCAGCAGCCCCACGGAAAGCAGAAGGGTGTCGCAGTCAAAGTCCTCCTCTGTGCCTGGGACTGGCTTTAGGCGCTCGTCCACCTGGGCGATGGTTACCCCAGTAACCCGCTCCTTGCCCCGAATGTCTACCACTGTGTGGCTAAGCTTTAGGGGAATGCCATAGTCCTGTAGACACTGGACGATGTTCCGCTTCAGCCCGCCGGAGTAGGGCATCAGCTCGGCCACGCACAGCACCTTGGCGCCTTCCAGGGTCATGCGCCGGGCCATGATCAGCCCAATGTCCCCGCTGCCCAAAATCACGATGCGCCGGCCCGGCAGGTAGCCCTCTAGGTTTACCAGCCGCTGGGCTGTGCCAGCGGAAAAAATGCCCGCCGGACGGGTGCCGGGAATGTTCAGGGCTCCCCGAGGCCGTTCCCGGCAGCCCATAGCCAGCACCACCGCTTTGGCTCTGGTTTGCAGCAGGCCCTCCTGGCGGCTGACAGAGACTACATTCACCCGGTTTCCCTCCTGCTTCAGGTCCACCACAGTGGTGCTTAACTTATAGGGAATGCCTAGGGCCAGGGCTTTATCAATATAGCGGGCGGCGTATTCGGGCCCAGTAAGCTCCTCTTTAAAGGTATGCAGGCCAAAGCCGTTGTGAATGCACTGGTTTAAAAT
>JAAWSH010000146.1 GCA_022801475.1 Acutalibacter sp.
CCATGCCCCCCAGCCAGTGGGTAAAACTGCGCCAGTACAGTATTCCCATGGGCAGGCTCTCAATATCCGTAAGAATACTGGCCCCGGTGGTGGTGAAGCCGGAAACCGTTTCAAAAAGGCAGTCAATAAAGTTGGGAATGGCCCCACTGAAAAAGAAGGGCAGCGCTCCTACCACCGAAACCGCCACCCAGCACAAGGCCACGCTGAGAAAGCCCTCTCGGGCACTGATCTGCTTGTCCTGGGGCTTCCACAAAAAACTGACCAGGCTGAGCAGCGCTGCTAGGCCGATGGTAACCCCCACGCCGGCAGCCGAGGCCCACTCTTTTGTAAAAAGGGAAATCCCCAGAGACGGCAGCAGACAAACTGCCTCTACCCGCAGAATATAGCAGATCAGCCGTACAATCATTCTATAATTCACTTTTCACAATCTTCTTTCTGTAGTTAATCCGCAAAAATGTCCCCCAGGTCTTGTATGGCCCGGTCTGCGGTAGAAACCACGATTACCGAGTCGCCCGGCTCGATCGTATCTGATCCGCCGGGAATAATGGCCCGCCCCCGCCGGTGGATACAGGCCAGCAGGGTGCCTGGCTTTAGCCGCAGCTTCATCAGTGGCTGGCCCAAAAAGGGCAGCCCCCGGCCCACCTGGAACTCCAGTGCCTCCACCTGGTCCTCTACCAGCCGGTGCAAGGTGGTGACAGAGCCCCCTGTTCGGTTGCTCATGGCCCGTACATAGCGCAGGATGTCGTTGCAGCTCAGTTCTTTGGGGCTCACCAGGCTGCCAGTACCTTTGCCGTTAAGAACCTCGTTGAACTCGGTACGGTTGATCTTTGTAATCACCTTATAGACGCCCAGATAATTGGCGTACATGGAGATAATCATATTTTCTTCGTCAAAATCCGTTAGGGTGACCACCGCATCTGTTTGGGCAATTCCCTCGGTATCCAGAATATTCCGGTCTGAACCGTCGGCATTAATAATCGTTGCCTTGGGCAGAATCACCGCCAAATGCTGGCAACGAGTGGGATCCTTCTCAATAAGCTTTACGCCGACCCCGCTTTTGGCCAAATCGCTGGCCAAATAGTAGGCGATCCGGCTTCCGCCAATAATCATTACATCCCGAATCTTCCTCTGGGTCACCCCCAGGTTACGAATCAGCTTGGCCAGGTTATCTGTAGGGGCGGTTACATGCAAGCGGTCCCCCTGCTTCAGCTGAAAGCTGCCGTCCGGGATGAACACCTGGTTTCCCCGCTGCACCGCGCAAACCAGTACCTGCACCTTCACCTTTTTGCCAAATTCCGTCAGCCGACAGCCATCCAGGGGGCTGTCCTCCGCCAGCTCGATTTCCACAATCTCCACCCGGCCCTTGGCAAAGGAATCCCGGCGCAGGAAGGAGGGATATTGCAGCAGCCGGACGATCTCACTGGCTGTAGCAAGCTCGGGGTTAATCATCATGCTAAGGCCCAGCTCCTCTTTCCAGTCATACAGCTGGCTGAAGTAATCTGGGTCCCGCACCCGGGCAATGGTGTGGGCACAGCCCAGCTTGTGGGCGGTAATGCAGCAGAGCAGGTTGGTCTCGTCCGCAGAGGTGGCCGCAATCAGCAAGTCGCTGGTGTCCACCCCCGCTTGGTTTTGGCACTTGATGGTGGCTCCGTTTCCCTGGACCACATTGATGTCCAATGATTGCTGGGCCTCTGCCAGAACCATTTTATTGCTGTCTATCACCACCACGTCATGGCCCTCTTTGGCCAGCTGGGTGGTTAGGGCAAAGCCCACCTTGCCATCGCCTACAATGACAATTTTCATTCCTATTTACACTTCCCTTTTTAGTAAGCAAGTCTCAATAAATCCACCCTATCTTACCACAAAGGGCCTCTCTCTGCAATAGGAAAATTTTTTGAAGGAGCTTTCCCGCGTTTTTTTGCAGCGCTGTACTTTGCCCATAGCACTGCAAAAAACCAATATTTGGCCCCTCTCACCCCAGTCTCTCCAAAAATCGCTCCAGGTTCAGCACCGTTCTGGTTGACAGAAAATGTTCAATCTTCTCACATTCCTCCAGCTCATTCTGGGTGCCGTTCACCGCACATAGCAGTTGGTGTACCAACTGGTGCCGCAGCAGCAGATATTCCCCTACCTTCCGGCCCGTGCCGGTCAGGGTAATATAGCCGTACCGAGGAAAGCTGATAAGTTCCCGGGCCCGCAGATTTCCCGCCATTTTTGATGCCGAAGAGGGCGTTACATGCAGCGCGGCAGCCAAAGCCGATACCCGTACCACCCCGGGGTCCTCTTGCTGCATCCGGTAAATCATCTCCAAATAGTCCTCCATGGACGAGGTAAGCAATCCGTGCTCCATTAAATTGTATCCCTTCAGCGTATAGAATCCCTCTTCCGCCATCGCGCATCCTCCCCCGGCCAGTAGCAAAATTGGACAACCGGAATATAGTGGTATCAGGAAAGAGTCTTTCCTAAAGGAAACTTTTCCCAAACAAAAACTGTTTCTATAGCCAAACTTATTCGGGAGCTGATGAATATATGTACGAGAAACAAGACCTTTCCAGCCTTTGCGCCGGTCATTTGGCGCGGGTAACGGGGCTTTCCGCCCAAGGGGCCATGCGCAGGCGGTTCCAGGACCTGGGGCTAATTCCCGGCACTGTGGTGGAATGTCTGGGCTCCAGTCCTCTGGGAGACCCCAGCGCCTACCTGATACGAGGGGCGGTCATTGCCCTGCGCCGCCGGGACGCACAGGGCATTTTGGTAGATGCGCCTTATACGCCTCAGCCGGAAGCCTTTTTGCCCCAAAGAACCCGTCCTGAACAGGAGGCCGGCTATGGGGCTTTCTAGGGAATCTACTGGAGCCAAGGCGGCCGGGGGTCCGCTGGTCATTGAAAAGCGGGACCCCGCCGACCGGGTGGTAGCTCTGGCCGGGAACCCCAATGTGGGCAAGAGTACGGTATTTAACGCCTTGACCCATTTGCATCAGCATACGGGAAATTGGCCTGGTAAAACCGTGACCAACGCCCAGGGCTACTGCCGCCACCGGGACGCGGGCTATGTGCTGGTGGACCTGCCCGGGTGCTATTCCCTGCTGGCCCACTCCGCGGAAGAGGAGGCTGCCCGGGACTTTCTCTGTTTTGGTGAGGCCCACTGCGCTGTGGCCGTATGCGACGCTACCTGCTTGGAGCGCAACCTGAACTTAGTGCTGCAAATCTTGGAGATCACCCCCAACCTGGTGGTCTGTGTCAACCTGCTGGACGAGGCCAAGCGCAAAGGCGTCCTGGTGGACCTTGGGGGCCTCTCCCGACTTTTAGGTGTGCCAGTGGTGGGAACCTCCGCTCGAGAAGGAAAAGGCCTTTCCCATCTAATGGACCTGGTGGAAAGCCTTTGCCTGCATCCCCTGCCCCCCAGAGGGACCCCCGCCGTAAAATATCCTCCCCAGGCAGAGGCATACATGAACAAACTGCTGCCCCATGCCCAGCGTCTTTGCAATGGCAAGGCCAGTTCCCGGTGGCTGGCCGCCCGGCTGGTGGAGGGCCCGGACCCCGGCCTGCAAAGCTCTCTAGTCCGTCACTTGGGCGCCGACCCGGCCGCTGACCCGGACATCCGCCACATTCTTGACTCCATTGCCACAGACCGCCAGGAGCTTCGAGACGCCATGGCCGCGTCTACGGTTCACCAAGCTGAGGAGATCGCCCGTCAGGTCACATCCGGGGGAGGAGGCTACAGCCAGCGGGACCGGAAAATTGACAAAATCCTTACCAGCCCCCTAACGGGCTTTCCCATTATGCTTCTCATGCTTCTGGGGATTTTCTGGCTCACGGTGGCTGGGGCTAACATCCCTTCACAGCTGCTAAGTCAGGGCCTTTTCGGCCTGGGGGACGCTTTGCGGGGGATGTTTGTAGACCTAGGGGCCCCCTGGTGGCTGACAGGGCTTTTATGGGACGGAATCTACAAGACTCTGGCCTGGGTGGTCTCTGTTATGCTGCCGCCTATGGCCATCTTCTTCCCTTTGTTTACCCTGCTGGAGGACCTGGGCTATCTACCCCGGGTGGCCTTTAACCTGGACCGCTGTTTCCACTGCTGTGGAGCCTGCGGCAAGCAGGCCCTGACCAGCTGTATGTCTTTGGGCTGCAACGCGGCGGCTGTGGTAGGGTGCCGAATCATCGACTCTCCTCGGGAGCGGCTCATCGCTATGATCACCAGTAACTTCATTCCCTGTAACGGGCGGCTGCCCATGCTGATTTCCCTGATCACGATGTTCTTTGTGGGCGCTGTGGGGGGCTTTGGGGAAACGGCCCTTTCCGCCCTGCTGCTGGTGGGGGTCCTGGGCCTGGGCTTTGCCATGACCTTTGCTGTATCAAAGCTGCTCTCCCTGACTATCCTCAAGGGGGTTCCCAGCTCCTTCACCCTAGAGCTGCCCCCCTACCGGAAACCCCAGATCGGCCAGGTCATTGTGCGCTCTGTCTTTGACCGCACCCTATTCGTACTGGGGCGGGCGGCCTCGGTGGCCGCCCCAGCAGGGCTGGTCATTTGGCTTTTGGCCAATGTACACCTGGGAGATGCGTCCCTGCTCTCTCACTGCGCGGGGTTTCTAGACCCCTTTGCCCGGGTATTCGGACTGGACGGCGTGATCTTATTGGCCTTTATCCTGGGGCTGCCCGCCAATGAGATCGTCATTCCGCTCATGATTATGGCCTATCTCTCCCAAGGAAGTCTGGTAGAGATGACAGATCTGGCCGCCCTGCGGGACCTGCTGGTGGGTAATGGCTGGACCTGGGTTACGGCCCTATGCGTCGTTCTGTTTTCAGTGATGCACTGGCCCTGCTCCACCACCTGCATGACCATCAAAAAAGAGAGC
>JAAWSH010000147.1 GCA_022801475.1 Acutalibacter sp.
AAACCTCTCAAACCCGCTTCGCTCCTGGCCTTTCGGCCTTTCGCTTCGCTTTCGTTTTTTCCGTTTCCCTCGAGCGCTTGACTATAATACCACACCCTTCCCGGAAAGTCAACACCTTTTTTCAATTTTTTTCGATTTTTTTCTGAGTTTTTTCTCGAATACCATATATTGAATTTCATGTTCCAATTTTTACAATATATAGATCGCTTCCCAAAGCTTTCCAGACATAGTTTGTCCTGGACCGCATAGAATGATTTATAGAAAGGAGCGTCGCCGTATGAAAATTGATAAAAAAAAGACGTTTATTCTTTTTTGGAGGGCCGGTGTGGTGCTCCTTGTCAACGTAATGATCCTTCTTATGCTCATGGATTCCAGCGGCGCTCAGGCGCTTTCCAAGTATGGTTCCACTGGCAGCGAAGTCACACAGATTCAGCAAAAGCTGCAAGAGCTTGGCTACGACCCCGGCACTGCGGATGGAATTTACGGAACAAAAACAAAAAATGCCGTTATCTCTTTTCAGCGAGACAACGGCCTGGATGACGATGGCATTGTGGGACCAAAGACTTTAGAGGCTCTTGGACTCACAGGCGGTGGCGGTTCTGGGGGCAACTATGGCGGCTTTTCTGAAAGCGACATACAGCTTATGGCCACCATTATCTCCGCCGAGGCCAGGGGCGAGCCCTATCAGGGACAGGTGGCGGTGGGCGCGGTCATTATGAACCGCATTGCCCACCCCTCCTTTCCCAATACTCTTTCAGGCGTCATATACCAGGAAGGGGCTTTTTCCTGTTTATATGATGGCGGCGTGGACGCTCCGGTGGCTGACTCGGCCTATACGGCGGCCCGGGAGGCCATTAACGGCTGCGACCCCACCAGCGGCGCCATCTATTACTATAACCCGGCCAAGACCACCAATAAGTGGATCTGGTCCCGGCAGGTGGTGGCTGTCATCGGCGCCCACAACTTCGCGGTATAAGAGACAAGAACCCACGACCCGCTGGAGGATGAACTCCCCCAGGACAAAGGGCTTTTTTTCACGATAGGCAACTTGCACGCAATCTCTATGCTGTGTTGCCTATCGCTTCTGATGGGGAAATACTGGTGCCCCTTCCCTGTTTTCGGGTCGGTAAAGTCGTGCGCCGTCTCCGCCAGGGTCATTTCACTTTTTTCTTTATATTCATAGAATCATTTGGCTAAAGGTATATGGCACTCGGTTCTCCGTCGTCAAGTACCCATGTCCGGCACTCCACTCCGGCCAGGTATAGGCCCCTGGTAAAGCCCTCCTCTCAGGGCTCGAAGCCGCAGCCTGGGCCGCTCATCACTCCCCATATGCCCGCCAGCTTTCCAACCCTATTAGTTTTAGCCAAGGCCGTATCTCAAATAATGGATAAGAGGAGCGTTCACGCCTTCCCAAAACCGCTGGGTGCATCCTCAGCTCTGAGCCGTGTCGCCATCCTTTCCTAAAATACTGGAAAGGATGGTTTTCTTTCCTCTCAATTTTCATGGTCCGCCTTTTTCTCCGTGACAGGCAGCCAGATGTAGCACTGGTAGCCAGCGCTGCCGGTATCCCCCAAGCCGTATAGTTCCAGATTCACGGGAAAAGCCAGCTCATAGTCTGGGTTGCCGGGAAGCCACTCCTGGAAAATTTGGGTGTTTATGCTCTGTAGCGATCCCGGCAGCGGACCCACTGCCCGGAACTTGGCCCAGGTGGCAGCGGGAATCTCCCGCACGGTCAAGCCCTCCGGTACAGGCCCTCCTGTATAGGGACCCGCCACCATGTAGGTAAAACTACTGGGGTCCGCTTCATCCTCAACACATACCCCGAACATGCCAATGTTATTCTCTACAATGGCCCGCTCTATGGCTGTCTCCGGTTTTTCCCCCTGGCAGACCGCTTGAAAATGTTCCTCCTTCAGCTTATCCCAGAACTTTGGGCACTGTTCATAGCCTTTCCCCTCGGGGATGCTCTTCGCAAAACCAATAAACTTTTTGGGGCCTTCCTTTTCAATAACGTAGTCCATGCTAGTTCCTCCTTGAATGGATATTTTTATTTTCAGAGGCAGAAAGGGCTTTATGCCCATACGTTTCCCTTTCACTTGGGAGGGAGGGAAACCATGGAACCGGACAAAGGCCTTTGTAAAGCTTTCCGGGGTCTGGTAGCAGTATTTAAAGGCAGTGTCAATAACCTTCTCCCCTGCCAGCAGGTCCATGGCTGCCATATACAACCGGCGGTTGCGGATATACTCGCTAATAGAGTATTCAGTGATGATCTGAAATCCTTTTTGGAGATAAAAAGGAGAAATGTTCACCGCTCTGGCTACTTCCACAGGGCCCATAGGCTCTGTCATGTGCTCTTCCATATACTCTATCGCACTCCGCAAACTTCTCACCCAGTCCATTTCTGTCACCTCTTTGACTGAATTATACCCGATCTCCCGCCGCTTGTCCTGTCAATGACTGCTCGCATTTGTCCAAAACCACCGCACTGAAGAATCTTTTTGAAAGACATAAGGTTTCTGCTGCCAGAAATTTCTGTGTTTATGCAAACAGCTTCGCGGCCTTTTCCATGCGCTCCGCAATCTTCACGCCAAAGGGACAGCGGTCCTCACAGCTCCGGCAGCCAATGCACTGGTCCGCGCCGTTTGCCAGCACCCGATAGTGTTCCCGGATGGATGCGGGAACATCCTTTTGCATCAGGGCCAGGTCGTAGTATTTGTTCACCATGGCGATGTCAATCTCCGCAGGGCAAGGTTTGCAGTGGCCGCAGTATGTACATTCCCCCCGGCCAAACCGGTGCTGGGGGGCCGCCGCCAGCACGCTGGCATAGTCTCGCTCTTCCGGTGTGGCGGTCTCGTAGGCCACGGCCGCGTCCACCTGCTCCACGGTCTCACAGCCGGGCAGCACTGCCGCCACGCCGGGACGGGTGAGGCAGTAGTGGATGCACTGCACAGGAGTCAAGGCTGTGCCAAAGGGGGACTGTTCCGCCTGGAACAGCCTCCCGCCCGCGTAGGGCTTCATCACTGTAAGCGCCACACCCTTGCTCTCGCACAGGCTATATAGCTCTGTCCGGGCGGGGTCGATACCGGAGAGCTCTGGGGCATATTCCTTTACAAAATAGTTGTCCAGATTGTCCGTGGGCGGCAGCAGGTCAAAGGCTGGGTTCACGCTGAACAGAATGACCTCAATCCACCCGCTTTCTACAGCCTTTTTGGCCATATCCGGGTTATGGGTGCTCATGCCCACGTGGCGGATCTTCCCGGTATCTTTCAGTTCCTGGACCAGGTCATAAAACGGGCCTTTTGTCACTGCCTCCCAGTCCTCTGCCCGGTCCACGAAATGGATCATCCCCAGGTCGATATAGTCCGTCTCCATCCGGGCCAGCAGGTCCTCAAAGCCCTGCCGACACAGTTTTACGTCCCGTGTGCGGGTATACTGGCCGTCTACCCAGACAGAGCCGATATGCCCCTGGATGATCCACTTTTCCCGGCGTCCGGCAATGGCCCTGCCGATATTGGAGCGCACGTTTGGCTCGCACATCCAGCAGTCCAGCAAGTTAATCCCCCGCTCCTCTGCGTGGAGGATAACCTCCCGGCACTCTTGGGTGTTATGCCGCTCCAACCACTCGCCGCCCAGGGCGATCTCACTGACCTTTAGGCCGGTCTTGCCAAGTTCCCGATACTGCATAAGGCGCCTCCTAAAAATACAATAGGAGCCTGTTTAAAATATGGATAACACCGTCTTTTCTGTAAGAATAGAAGCAGCCATTTTCTCTTCTCAAACAAGCTCTAGAAAATATGTTCTTATTATACCAGAGCGGCCAGGTGCTGTCAAGCAAAGACCGGGAAGTGCCCAGCGGCCACGCCTGCTCGTCTCTCCACTACCATTCTACCCGACTCCCCCCCTAAACTGTAAAAAAACTTCGTCACTTCTCCCACTTGAAAAGATCTTCCTTTGGTGCTATAATTTTTTGTTAATAACATCCCCGCTCCACTCGCGGAAAAGGAACGGAAAACAAGGAAAGAGGTTTAAATTTATCGGAAAGAGAGTGTGAATGTGATGAAAATGGATTTCCAACACAAATTCGGCAAAGAAGGGCTTACCTTTGACGATGTTCTGCTCATTCCCGCCGAGTCATACGTACTGCCCAACCAGGTGGATTTTACCACCCAGTTGACCAAGACCATCCGGCTAAATGCTCCCATCCTCACTGCCGCTATGGACACTGTTACCGAGTCCGACATGGCCGTGGCCATTGCTCGCGAGGGCGGCGTAGGCATTATCCACAAAAACATGACCATCGAACGTCAGGCTGACCAGGTAGACCGGGTAAAGCGCAGCGAGAACGGCGTAATTGCCAACCCCTTCTTCCTCTCTCCAGACAGCCTGGTGATGGAGGCTGAGGAGCTGATGGGCCGCTTCAAAATTTCCGGTGTGCCTATCTGTGAGGACGGCGTACTGGTGGGCATTATCACAAACCGGGATCTGCGTTTTATGGAGGGCGAGGACTTTAACCAGCCGGTAAAGAACGTGATGACCAAAGAAAACCTTGTCACTGCCCCGGTGGGTACCACCCTGAAGCAGGCCCAGGAGATTCTGCGGCGCCATCGCATTGAGAAGCTGCCCCTCGTGGACGGCAACATGCGCCTAAAGGGATTGATCACCATTAAAGACATTGAGAAGGCTGTGCGTTACCCCAACTCTGCCAGGGACCAGAGCGGACGCCTGCTCTGCGGCGCGGCGATTGGCGCAACCGCTGATGTTTTGGACCGGGTGGCGGCTTTGGTGGAAGCCCAGGTGGATGTAGTGGCCCTAGATTCGGCCCATGGACATAATGACGG
>JAAWSH010000148.1 GCA_022801475.1 Acutalibacter sp.
GCTGTTCTGGCTCATCTCCAGAGCGGAGGTGGCCACGCCGCCGGCGTTAGAGGCCTTGCCTGGGGCAAACAGCACCCCGGCCTCTTGCAGCAGCTGGGTAGCCTCCAGGGTGGTGGGCATGTTGGCTCCCTCGGCCACGGCAATGCAGCCGTTGGCAATAAGGGCTTTGGCGTCCGCCGCGTCCAGCTCGTTCTGGGTGGCGCAGGGCAGAGCCACGTCGCACTTTACGGACCAAACCCCCTTGCCCTCGTGATATTCCGCGTTGGGCCGATAGTTCTTGTACTCGGTCAGGCGCTGACGCTTGACCTCTTTGATCTCCTTAATGGCTTTCAGGTCAATGCCCTCTGGGTCATACACCCAGCCGGTGGAGTCAGACATGGTCACAGGGTTTGCCCCCAGCTGATAGGCCTTTTCGGCGGCGTAAATGGCCACATTGCCCGCGCCGGAAATCACCACGGTCTTGCCTGCCAACTGGTGGCCGTTCTTTTCCAGCATGGCGTTGGTAAAGTACAGCAGGCCATAGCCAGTGGCCTCGGTACGGGCCAAAGAGCCGCCGTAGGTCAGGCCCTTGCCGGTAAGCACGCCCTCAAAGCTATTCTTCAGGCGCTTATACTGGCCAAACATATAGCCAATCTCCCGGGCGCCGGTGCCAATATCTCCGGCGGGTACGTCGGTGTCCGCGCCAATGTGGCGGAACAGCTCGGTCATAAAGCTCTGGCAGAAAGCCATAACCTCCCGGTCGGACTTACCCTTTGGGTCAAAGTCGCTGCCGCCCTTGCCGCCGCCAATGGGCAGACCGGTGAGGCTGTTTTTAAAAATCTGCTCAAAGCCCAGGAACTTGATAACGCTGAGATTTACCGAGGGATGCAGCCGCAGGCCGCCCTTATAGGGGCCAATAGCGGAGTTGAACTGCACCCGAAAGGCGCGGTTCACCCGAACTTTGCCCTGGTCGTCCACCCAGGGTACCCGGAAGATGATCTGGCGCTCGGGCTCGGTGATACGTTCCAGGATACCGGCCTCTTCATATTTGGGATTGGCCGCGATGACAGGCTCTAAAGAGGTGAGCACCTCGGTGGCGGCCTGGATGAACTCGGGCTCATGGGCGTTTTTGGCCTTCAAAAGGTCCAGCTGTACCGATACATAAGACAAAGGGATTACCTCCAAAATGCAAGTTTTTGGCATAAATCTTTCAAAATTATGTGTTTATCTTACCACAGAACAGCGGATATTGCAAGGGAAAAGGGAGAGAAAGTTTTAAAAAATTACAAAAGGGAACTGTTGATGTTGCAAAATTGTTGAAAAAGGGGCTTTTGCGGTTGACAGGGGCGGGTGGTATGTATTACAATGAATTGGTATGGGAAAAAGTGAATTTGTCCGCTGATACGGGCCCTGCCCGTGGGCTGGGATGCCTTGGGCTGGTTCCTCCTGGTGGGGGCAAGGGGCCAGCAGGCCGCTGTTTTAAGGTCGTGAGGGGCCAAGTCTTAGCCGCCCCTTCGGCCGGTTCACAGCTAGCGTGGATGCTCCGCATCAACTCTTTGCCACATGGCGGACGCTCGTCCCCACACTCTGGCAGAGAGCTTTCCCCTTTTGGCTCTTTTGCAATTTCCACTACTTTTCCCGTCAAATTTGTAAAATTTTTGGAAGGAGCTCCTTGCCAATGAATCATAAAGACGTCTACGAATCGCCTCTTTCCGCCCGCTATGCCGGCAAAGAGATGAAGTACCTTTTCTCCCCGGATATGAAGTTTCGCACCTGGCGCAGGCTATGGATTGCCTTGGCCGAGGCCGAGATGGAGCTGGGCCTGCCCGTCACCCAGGAACAGGTGGACGAGCTGAAGGCCCAC
The DNA here is from genome assembly GCA_022801475.1 of Acutalibacter sp. Classification (GTDB taxonomy): domain Bacteria; phylum Bacillota; class Clostridia; order Oscillospirales; family Acutalibacteraceae; genus Acutalibacter. The sequence goes on from JAAWSH010000148.1 coordinate 1,844, forward strand.
GCCACGGACATCAACTATGAGGTGGCCGAGGCCCGAGAAAAGCAGGTGCGCCACGACGTGATGAGCCACGTGTATGCCTATGGCCAGCAGTGCCCAAAGGCGGCGGGGATTATCCACCTGGGAGCCACCTCCTGCTATGTGGGGGATAATACGGATATTATTATTATGACAGAGGCCCTGCGCCTGATCCGCAACAAGCTGGTGGGGGTGCTGCGGGCCCTGGCCCCCTTTGCAAAAGAGCACCACGGCCAGCCCACCCTGGCCTTTACCCACTTCCAGCCCGCCCAGCCCACCACCCTGGGCAAACGCGCGGCCCTGTGGATGCAGGACCTTTTGATGGACCTGGAGGATGTGGAGTATCAGCTCTCCAAGGCAAAACTGCTGGGCAGCAAAGGCACCACGGGCACCCAGGCCAGCTTTATGGAGCTGTTTGAGGGCAATGGCGAAAAGGTGAAAAAGCTGGACCAAAAGATTGCGGAAAAACTGGGCTACAGCGCCTGCTTTGCGGTTTCAGGCCAGACCTATTCCCGCAAGCTGGACAGCCAAATGCTCTCTGTACTCTCGGGCATTGCCCAAAGCGCGGCGAAGTTCTCTAACGACATCCGGCTTTTGCAGCACCTAAAAGAGGTGGAGGAGCCTTTTGAAAAGGGGCAGATCGGCTCCAGCGCCATGGCCTACAAGCGCAACCCCATGCGCGCCGAGCGCATCGCCTCTTTGGCCCGGTACGTAATGGTGGACAGCCTGAACCCGGCTTTTACCATGGCGGGGCAGTGGTTTGAACGCACCCTGGACGACTCGGCCAACAAGCGTTTAAGTGTGCCCGAGGCTTTCTTGGCGGTGGACGGCATTTTGACCCTGTACGCCAATGTGGCCGAAGGCCTGGTGGTGTACCCCAAGGTGATTGAGCAGCATCTCTTAAAAGAGCTGCCCTTTATGGCCACAGAGAACATCATGATGGACGCGGTAAAGCGGGGCGGCGACCGCCAGCAGCTTCACGAGGCCATCCGAGTGCACTCCATGGCTGCGGGCAAAGTGATAAAGGAAGAGGGCGGCGAGAACGACCTTTTGCAGCGCATTGCCACAGACCCCATCTTTGGGGTGACCCTGGAAGAGCTGGGCGGCATTCTTCAGCCAGAAAAGTATGTGGGCCGTGCCCCCCAGCAGACCCTGGAGTTCCTGGAGGAGCAGGTGGAGCCCGTATTGGCAAAATATAAAGATGTGGATACCGGCGGCGCGGAAGTGACAGTATAGCCCCAAATTCCCACTTCGGAGGGGGGAAAAGTAAAAGTTTTTGAGGATTTTTAAGAAGCTTTTTTCAAAAAGATTCCTAAATGGGGTGTGGTGCAAAGCCCCACGACCCTGCCGAAGGCCACTCCGTATGACAAAAAATTTATCAAATCACCCAAAGAAAGGAACCTATATGCAGATCCACATCCCCCAATTAGACGAGCTAGGTTTCCGCCAGGCTCTGCTGGCGGACCCTGCCACCATGAGTTATAATAAAGGCTGCGGACTGGGCTTTGCCGGGTATCATGAGGATACCGGCTGCATAGACTTCCCCAGGGAGGCCTGGGCCGCCTGGTATGCCCGCTGGGTGGAGGAGCCTGGACGCTTTTACGCCTACCTGGAAGAAGCGGGGGCCTTCTTAGGGGAGGTAAGCCTGCACCCCACCGCCCCCGGGGTGTACGAAATGGGCATTGTGCTGCACAGCGCCCACAGAGGCCGGGGCCGTGCCCAGGCGGGCCTGGCCCTTCTGCTGGACCAGGCCTTTGCCAAGATGGGAGCCCAGGAGGTAACCAACTGCTTTCAGCCAGAACGAAAGGCGGCGCTGCGTATCCACCGGGCGGCGGGGTTTCAGGTAGAGAGAGAAGAAGAGGGCCTGCTGCACCTCTCGCTGAAGCGGGAGAGCTGGCGGCAAAAGGGGTAGCCAAAGGCCGCTCCGCAATACTATAAAAATCGAAAGGCAAGGATCAACATGGTAAAAGCAATTGTAGGCGCCTGCTGGGGCGATGAGGGTAAGGGGAAAATTACGGACGCGCTGGCGGAAAATTCTGACATCGTCATCCGCTTTCAGGGCGGCTCTAACGCGGGACATACTATTATCAATGAGTATGGCCGTTTTGCCCTGCACCAGCTGCCCTCGGGCATTTTTAGGCAGAATATCACCAATATTATTGGCAACGGCGTGGCTTTGTCGGTGGAAAATTTTGTCGACGAGCTAAAATATGTGGAGAAGGGCGGCGTACCTACCCCCAATCTCTTAATCTCCAACCGCTGCCAGGTGCTGATGCCCTATCACAAAGAGCTGGACGGCCTGGAAGAGGCCCGCCTGGCAGATAAGGCTTTTGGCTCCACCAAGTCCGGCATTGCGCCCTTTTACTCAGATAAATATGCCAAAATCGGCTTTCAGGTCAGCGACCTGTTTGATGACAAGGACAGCCTCTACGAGCGCATTGACCACGTGCTGGGCCTGAAAAACGTGCTGTATACCCAGCTGTACCACCGCCCGCCCCTGGACCGGGAGGAAATCTACCAGACTTTAATGGGCTATAAGGAGATTTTGGCCCCCTATGTGGCGGACACCACCACCCTGCTGTATCACGCGGTGAAGGAGGGCAAAACCATCCTGCTCGAGGGCCAGCTGGGCTCTCTACGGGACCCGGACATGGGCATTTACCCCATGACCACGTCCTCTTCGCCTTTGGCCGGCTACGGCGCGGTGGGGGCGGGGGGCATCCCGCCCTATGCCATCCAGAAAATCTACTGCGTGGTAAAGGCATACTCCAGCGCGGTGGGGGCCGGGGAGTTCGTCTCGGAAATCTTCGACGAGGAGGCCGAGGCCCTGCGCCAGCACGGCGGCGATAAGGGCGAGTACGGGGCTACCACCGGCCGCCCCCGGCAGGTGGGCTGGCTGGACCTGGTGGCCGCCCGGTATGGCTGCATGGTGCAGGGGGCCACGGACGTGGCCTTTACCGTGCTGGACG
>JAAWSH010000149.1 GCA_022801475.1 Acutalibacter sp.
GGTCAGAATGGAGGTGGTGGTTTCCGGCGTGGATGAGACGGTACCGGAACACTTTACTCCCATAGAGACCGTAGAGGCTCTGGCCCAGCGCAAGGCCCAGGCTGTGGCGGCATTGTGCCCAGGGCGGGCCATTATTGCGGCAGATTCGGTGGTAAGTATCGATGGGCTGATTATTGGTAAACCAGTAGATGACGAAGCTGCCCGGACTACTTTGCGGCGGCTGTCAGGCCGTACTCACCAGCTTTATACTGGCGTGTGTCTGATCGCCGGAGGCGAGACTCAGGTATTCCATCAGGCCACAGATGTGACCTTTTACTCGTTGACAGAGGAAGAGATCGCCGAGTACGTGGCTATGGGCGAGTCTGCTGGCCGGGCGGGAGGCTATGGCATCGAGGGTGTAGGCGTTATGCTGGTGAAGGAGATTACTGGGGATTATCCCAACATTGTAGGGCTGCCTGTGGCCGAGACCCTGCGCCGCCTGCGGTCCATGGTGAAATAGCGATCGGATCTGTATACTCACAAAAAGCACCGCCCCGCGTACTATATAGAGGGGTGGTGCAATGCGATACATAAGACATAGACCTCATCGTTACCGGAATAGGCAAGGAAAGTTTAGAGCGGTCATTTTTGTACCAGTTGTGCTTTGCTTGCTGCTCCTTGGCCTCTCTGAGTTGGGTCTAGGAGGTGTTTCCGGTGAACTGACCCGAGAGGCAGCCCGGGGGTATATTTTAGACTGCGTCAGCCAGGCGGTGCAGGATGAACTAGAGGTTCAAAGTGAACCCTTTGTGACAGTGCAGCGGCAGGGAAGCGGCCAAGTAAGCTTGGTTACCGCTGACGCAAAACGGCTGAACCAGCTGAAAGCCGGGGTGCTGGAACGGTTGTCACACTCTCTGCGGGGGCAAGCTACAGCCCAGGTGCCAGTGGGCAGCCTGACGGGTATCGGCCTATTAAGCGGACGAGGCTTCCCAGTGCCTATTAAGCTGCGGCTGGAGGGCTCAGCCGTGGTGGAGTTCTCTACGGAATTCGCCAGCGCGGGAGTCAACCAGACTTGCCACCGGTTAATTATGACAGTACGGGCTCAAGCGTACTCTCAGTCAAAGCGGTTTGAAACCGCAGTGGAGGCTGAAACTGCCACGGTATTGGCGGAAACTCTCGTAGTAGGTGAGGTCCCCAAATGGATGACAGGTAAATAGAGTGCCGTATCATTCTTGCTCCGAACCGACTGAGCCCAGCTGATTCTATCGGTTAGCGAAATTGGGCTTCCACGATCATGCTTGGTAGAAACGGCGACGGCAGGAGAGTGCATACCCACTGCTAATGATGGATAGAGTAAAACTGTTACGCTATAGTGGAGAAAACTGAAAAGAGGCATCTCCTTTAGCCTCCGCCCTTTCCAGGTCCTTATTGGTTATGATTAAGAGCGTTGAAAATCATCATGATGAATACCGAATGTGTAGGCCTAAGGATGCTGCTTCCACTATTCGTGGACGATTTTGAACCATTAAGGCAGCACCGCACAAAGACCGCTCGAGCAAACCTGCTCGTGGGCTTTGCGCACGATTTGCTTGCATATTTTCCGTCATAGTACAACCGTACTATTTCGCCCAGCTTTCGCTTGCGCAAGACCATATATGGTCTGATTGGCGGCGCTCAATCTGTACGCTCTGATAAAACAATCTGAAGAGTTAATCTTTGATTAACTTTTGCGCAAACTGCGCACAATCTTTGTGCGGTGTTGCCTTAATACAAGAATACTAAAATTTGGTTTTCCAATGCAGTATTTAATAACTTGTTTTGAAAAAGAGGTGGCTATGGACAGAAAGACAGTAGAGGTAGAAATTTTGCGTCTGCGGGAGCAGATTGTTTACCATGGGAAAAAGTATTACACAGACGATGACCCGGAGATTTCGGATTTTGAATATGATCGTCTTTACCGCCGCCTGGAAGAGCTGGAGGCTCAGTTTCCAGAGTTGGCCACGCCGGATTCGCCCACCCAAAAAGTAGGTGGACCAGTGTACAATACCTTTGCTCCAGTGGAGCACCCAGTACCTTTAGAGAGCCTTCACGACTCCTTTTCCCCCGAGGAACTATGGGACTTTGACCGCCGGGTTAGGGAAGTGGTGGACCGGCCCCAGTATGTGGTGGAGCCTAAGTTCGATGGCCTCTCTGTAGCGATTGAGTATGTAGACGGAATCTTTACCCGGGGCAGTACCCGGGGAGACGGTATAACCGGCGAAGACGTGACCGAGAACATCCGTACTATCCGCACTGTGCCCAAGCGATTGACCCGGCCAGTACCCTTCTTAGAGGTGCGAGGCGAGGTGTATCTTTCTGAAAGCGCCTTTCAGCGCCTATGTGAGCGCCAGGAATTGCTGGAAGAGAAACCATTTAAGAATCCTCGCAACGCCGCCGCAGGTTCTTTGCGGCAGAAGGATCCCACGGTTACTGCTGGGCGGGAGTTGGATATCTTTGTATTTAATGTTCAGCGGGCCCAGGGGGAGGAATTCACTGCTCACGACCAGTCTCTGGAAACCCTGCGGGAGCTAGGCTTTACAGTGCCGCCCATGTATTTCCGCTCCGGAGATATGAAGGAAATTATAGAGTTTATTGAGGAAATCGCACACCGCCGGGGCGAGTTTGACTTTCCCATTGACGGCGCGGTAGTCAAGCTGAATGAATTCCACCAGCGGGAAGAGCTGGGGAGTACCGCAAAGTTTCCCCGTTGGGCCGAGGCCTTTAAATATCCGCCGGAGGAGAAAGAGACCACCCTCCTGGATATCGAGGTAAATGTAGGCCGTACTGGCGTGCTGACCCCCACAGGGATCTTTGAGCCTGTGACTCTGGCTGGTACCACGGTGAGCCGGGCTACCCTGCACAATCAGGACTTTATTGATGAAAAGGGCATACGGGTGGGGTCCCGGGTCCTGCTGCGCAAGGCGGGAGAGATCATCCCTGAGGTAGTGGCTTTGATTAGCGGCCCAAAGGACGCACCGCCTTTTCAGCTGCCGAAACAATGCCCTTCCTGCGGAGAGCCGGTCTCTCGGGAAGAGGGGGAGGCGGCTCTGCGCTGTACCAATCCTCAGTGTCCAGCCCAGCTATTGCGGCACCTGATCCACTTTGCCAGCCGGGACGCAATGGATATTGATGGCTTGGGTCCGGCTTTGCTGGAACAGCTGACAAAGGAAGAGCTAGTGAGATCTCCCGCAGACCTATATGCTCTAACAGAAGAACAGCTCTCCGGCCTGGAACGCATGGGTAAAAAAAGCGCTCAAAATCTATTGGCGGCCATGGAGAACTCCAAAGCAAACGATCTATACCGGCTGGTGTTTGCCCTTGGCATTCCCCATATTGGGGCGAAAGCGGCTCAGCAGCTGTGTGGCGCTTTCCCAAGCATGGCGGCAGTAATGAAGGCTTCTGAAGAGGACATTGCCCAAATCGATGGATTTGGTGGGGTAATGGCTCAAGAGGTGGTAGAGTTCTTTTCTCATTCTGGGGCCAAGGAGCTGGTGGCAAGGCTGGCCGCACAAGGCGTGAATATGCGGGCTCGAGAACAAGCACCTAAGGGTACGGCGCTGGCAGGCAAGACTTTTGTTATTACGGGAACCCTGCCCAGTATGGGCCGCAAGGAGGCCTCACAGCTGATTGAGAAGCACGGGGGCAAAGTAAGTTCGTCGGTATCTAAAAAGACCGGGTATCTGTTGGCTGGGGGGGACCCTGGCAGTAAACTGGAGAGGGCTCAAAGCTTGGGAGTGCCGGTGATTGGGGAAGAAGAGCTGTTGTCCTTGATTAGCGAAGCGTAAAAGAGACGTAAACCCACGAAATGTGATGGATGTGGAGATGAACTTGTCTAAATCCCGAGGGTATGGGAGCAGCCCCTGGTACTTGGCTTTCGTATGTTTCTGCTTCCAGCTTGTTAAAAAAGGTGGGGCTATATTAAAACTATTTAGGGGTGAAAATTATGACAGTCAATATAAAGGATCTTTATAGCAGTGCTTGGCAGGAACAGGCGAAGCGCTATGAGAGTATCCGCCAAGGGTTTATTGATACTTTTGGAGATGATGCAGATACAGCCTTTTTCAGCGCTCCGGGCCGTACGGAGATCGGTGGTAATCATACCGACCACAATCATGGCCGGGTGCTGGCCGCCGCCATTGATCTGGACATTGTGGGCATGGCCCGGAAAACCGATACTGGCATTGCCCGGCTGCGCTCTTTAGAGTATCCCCGGGTGGATACCGTGGACCTAAAGGACCTATCTCCCAGGGAGGAGATAAGCGGTTCTCAGGCCCTGATCCGGGGCATCTGTGCCCGATGCCAGGAGTTAGGCTATCGAGTGGGCGGCTTCGACTGCTACACCATGACCCGGGTGCTGAAGGGATCGGGACTTTCCAGCTCGGCGGCTTTTGAGATTTTGGTGGTTACCTTGGTGAGCCACCTGTACAATGATGGGGCCATTAATCCAGTGACTGCCGCTCAAATTGCCCAGTATGCTGAGAATGTATACTTTGGCAAACCTTCCGGCCTTTTAGACCAAATGGCCAGTTCGGTGGGCAGCGTAACCGCGATGGACTTTGGTGACCCGAAGAAGCCGGTTATTGAAAAGGTAGACTTTGACCTAAACGCCTACGGTCATGCTCTATGTGTGGTGGACACTGGCGGCAGCCACGCTGATCTAACCCCGGACTATGCAGCTATTCCCCAGGAAATGAAAGCGGTGGCAAGGTACTTTGGCAAAGAATTTCTAAGGCAAGTGGACGAAAGAGATTTTTAT
>JAAWSH010000248.1 GCA_022801475.1 Acutalibacter sp.
TATCAGGAACAGCTCATGCAAATTTTTCATGATATTGGCGGAATCAGCTTGTCTGAGACAGATTATGTGAGAAAGGCGATTACAAAGAAGAATGGAGGGGCGCTGAAGCCCTATCAGAGCAGATTGCTTGAGGGGTTGGTGCAGGACGGAATGACGGCTTCTCAGGCGGATCGCTTCTGGAAGGAACTACTGGAGTTTGGCCGCTATGCCTTTAACCGATCCCACGCAGCTGCCTATGCACGCTTAGCCTATATCACAGCGTATCTGAAATACCATGATCCGGCTGCGTATCTATGTGCGCTGTTAAACCACAGCGATAAAAAGCGGATTCCCATATTGATTGCAGAGTGCCGGAAGTATCATATCGACGTATTGCCGCCGGATATAAGCAAATCAGAGTCCAACTTTATACTATGCGGCCCAAAGGCACTACGGTTTGGCCTATCGGGAATAAAAGGACTTGGTAGCGCACCCATAGAAAAAATCATGACGGCACGCAAGGAGCGCCCTTTGATATCTATGAAAGATTTTCTGGAGCGGGCATTTGAGGACAATCGCAGTACCGATCTGATGGTGAAGGCCGGCGTTTTTGATTGTTGGACTGTAAATCGAAGCCAGCTGTTAACCTGGTATCCGAACGCAAATCAGTATCTTGGCGCATACAAAAAGGAGCAGCAGAGAGGCAGGAATCCTCAACTTGCAAAGCTATACAGAAAGCAGTTTTTGCAAAGTATACTCCCTGCTACCCAGCGAGACACCATAAAGCAGATTCTGACCTACGAAAAGCAGGTACTGGGATGCTGTTTGAGCCAAAAACCAATGTGCGCTTATCAAGCGGTGCTTCAGCGAAACAAAACGTGGAGAAGCGTATCCGACGTTCTGCCTGGAGCCAACACCCTAATAGGTGCTGTTGAAAACATGAAGGTCATCCGCCGTAAAAAGGATGGAAAAGAATTCTGTATTTTTACCTTGCAGGACGATGCTACAGAACTGGAAACTGTTTGTTTTGCGGATGTATACGAAAGGGTGAAGGAGAAGGTAGACGAACACAAAGTAATAAAGGCTGCTGGAACCCTCAAAGAAGAGCAGGGAAAACAGAAGTTCATAATTCAGGATGTGGAAGGATTGGAACCTATCTGTGAACCGGTTACAGTTTCTGTACCCAGCATTACAGCCTGGAAAGAACTGCGCCCTATCCTAAAGCAATACATTGAACCAGAGGGCTCCATTCTGCTGATTCAGGATCGAACCAGCGGGGATATCTACCAAGCGTCCTTTTGTGTAGGCAGCCTGCAAGCTCTGGAATGGAATCAGGAGTTTTATCTGCTTGAAGCAAAAGCGGCGGGCTGCACTTTAGATGTTGGAGAGAAAACCGAGAAGATCCCAAAAGCCGCATGAGTCCTTGTATCTATGCGAAAAGGATTACCTGTAATAGAAAAAGAGATTCCGAAATACCGTATCATCGTAAGCACCGATGATGCGGTATTCTCTTTTGGACAAAGGAGACGAAAACAAGCACTTTTGCCATTTCCAACACAACTTCCCGCATATTTAGTTTGAGACAAAGGAAGGAGGCGAGAAAATGGCAAGAGAAAATTTTGTCTTACTGCATGGACAGATCCAATCCTTGCCAAAGGTATATCAGTCTGCGGAAGGGATTTTAACACGCGCAATTCTTGCCGTCAAGGTGCTGCGGCGTCCTTATCTGAACGGAAACGGCGAGGTGCTTGGCGGTAAGCTGCATATAGATTGTCCTATCATTATGACAGGAAATGAAGAAATGATCCGCAAAATCGCTCAGATGCAGCAAGGGGATATGGTAGACATCCGTGGCGTATTGACGACCAGAGAGGTCCTCAAAAGCACGATATGCAAAAAGTGCGGGGCCAAAAACAGTGTTCAGGGAAATTCCGTTTACATCACGCCAATCTACCTATGCAGACGGGAGGAACGGTTGGATACCATGGCCGGCTTTGAACTTTTAAAGGAACGCAACGAGATTTCCAACGTGGTTATCCTTATTGGTAATCTTTGCCGGCCGCCACAGATTTATAACGATGAGGCGGTGCGTTTTTCAACCTGTCAGTACCAGATTGCCACCAACCGGAAATTCCATATCCGGGACACCGGAGCTGCAGATGTGCGAACGGACTACCCCTGGATTAAGAGCTTTGGCGCACAGGCTAAACAAGACGCCATGCGTCTTCAGGAGGGGGCCACAATCTACGTCAACGGAGGAATTCAGACAAGAGAGGTAGCACGAACAACCATATGCGAAAGCTGCGGCGAGGAATATATCTGGAAGGACACAGCTTCGGAGATTGTTCCATACAGCGTGGAGTATTTGGAGGGGTGCCTTTTCCCCGAACGTGAAGCGAAGGGAAGGGAGGGCGGTCAGAGTGAAGAGATATCAGAATAGGCTGCACTACGACTATAAAGCGGCGAAAGACGCCAAAAAGGGTCAGAAACATTCAGGTTTACGGTCACGGCTGGGGAAGGAAGAGCAAACAGAAAAGGAAACAGAGGAATTGGAAGAAGAGCTGGAGCAGGAAGAGGCAATCCGGGAAAAGAGGAGCCTGCGCAGTCAAAAAGTAAAGCATGTCATCTTGCGGGGGATACAGATTCTTCTATCAGTCCTGAGCATCTACACGGTATTTCTGATCTATGGCCTGATGGTTACGGAATATCAATATGACGCGGAAGGGAATGTTGTTCCCAGAATTATTACGATGGAAGAAATTGAAGGCCGTGAAACCTACGACATTCTATACCGCTATTATCTGCAGGCCAGAGCCCTGTATGAAAAGGTGCTGCGGTTGGACTATAAGTTAAGTATGGATGAGGAGTCAAAGCTGCTTGCAATGGAGTATGAGGCGCTTTTGGACGATGTGACCAGCCTTACAGTTGCAATGGATGGGCTGACAGTCGATACCAAATATGGGCAGTTTAAGGGGATGCTTTTAGAGTGGGTGAGAACAGATACTGCCGTATACCTGCAGAATATTTCGGCAGCCATCCTGAAAAACAATGAGGAAAAGGCCAATGAAGCGCTTGCCTGCCGCAATCAAATGTATAATGATTTCCTGATTCTTACAGAAAATATAGCGGCGCTGGGAGAAGCTGTCCCAGGAGCGGACCTTTCCAGCCTCTATACATGGTCCCCCGAAAAGTTTATTTCAGAGGTATTGGAGGGGGTCCGCAATGAGTAATGATGCTGTTATCCTACAGAACAAGCTGAATCGCTCAGAGGCTCGATGCCGTGATATGGAAGAACAGCTCCGCATTAAGAAGCAACAATGGGAACAAGCAGAAAGTACATATAAGGAGGCAGAATTCCACTGCAGACGGTTGTGTGAGGAGATTCTGGTCCGGGATTCCTCAGAAATCGTGCTGGGAAAAATGTATAGTTGGGATGGCCTGAGTACCGCAGCAATGGCGATGAAAGCCTTGACAAGCCTGCGCCGGTATAATGCGGAGAGGACCGACATGCAGCGGAAGCTTCTGGATATTTCAGAAGAACGTCGGCTGAAAATAGACAGTCTTTTAGAGCAGATCGATGTGATGCGCTCTTGTCAGGAACCGCCTCTCGAACATCCAAATATCCCGGACGTAGAGTCGGTATCAGATGAAAAGACACAGGAACCGGTGGAAACAACGCATATGCCGGCTCCCGCTTATACTGCGGCGCCTCCGGTAGTGGAAATGATAATAGAAGAAGACAGCGATGTGGTAGAGGCAGATATCCAGGATATGCAGGAGATCGAGAAAATGGTACAGGAATTGAAGCCTGTTGAACGGGAAATCCCGGTACATCCGGCCAAAAAAGTTGTGCGGGAACAGCAGAAGAAACGCCAGGAAAAATCCATGGCGCACATGGTGGACTTATCAGAATATCAAGAGAAGATGACAGGTGTCATGTGGCGTGTTCTCGAAATAATTGGAAAAGATGGGATTTCCGCATATACAGATATTGAAACGCGGATGCAAGAGTTGACGCAGGACGAGATCACCAAGGCCAGCCTTCGTATGAGTGTGCGGTCTCTATATTCTATGGGGATACTGGCGCAGGAGCAGATTTCAGATCCCTTACGATCCAAGTTCATGGCTTACCGGCTGACAGAAATCGGACACCGCCTATTCAAGGAACGGTATAAGGAATCTCCGACTCTTTCAGAGCTGGATATCATTATCAGCCAGCATGATAATGCCAATCATGGCTATGGCATCAAGGCGCTGTGGAAAATCTTATCCGACAGTGGGTATTTTGATACGGTGAGTATGGACAGAAAAGCGAATACGGTTAAGCTGCGCCGTGGTGGATTATACATCCCGGATATCATGGCAGTAAAAGATAACATGACAATGTATATTGAATATGAATGTGGGACCCATGTACAGGCGGATTTTGCCGCGAAGTGCAACAAAATGCTACAAGTGACCAATAACGTCTATATTGTAACGCCGAACCGGGAAATACTTCAAAAGAGAATCATGAATCAGGTGGCTATATGGGTGAAAGACAAAGGCGGGTATAAGGCCTTGACCGGGAAGACTGTACGTTTGACAACGGCAACCGCACTGCGGCATGAGAATCCATTGGAAGAGGCATGCTGGCAGGTCATATATGACATGACCTCCGACATGCCAACTGTTCATATATAGGAAGGGGGGCGACTGATTGAAAAGTATCTTTTGGGAGTCGCTGATTGCGTTCCATATTAATGCAATCCATAATTTAAAATATCTGCTGTT
>JAAWSH010000150.1 GCA_022801475.1 Acutalibacter sp.
TGGAAACCTATTACCGCTACCAGAATATTTTCGTAATGGTACTGTTTGTGCTAATGTTTTCCGGGGCTTTTTCGGGCCCTCTGTATGCAGTGGAAAGCGTTCTTACCCGGGGCATTCTCTGGGTGGCAGAGGTGCCATTCCGGCTGTTTGGGGCGTTTTGACCAATGGATAAGCTGCAATATAGGCTGGAGGCCTTCCAGGGTCCCCTGGACTTGTTGCTGGCCCTGGTGGCAAAGAGTAAGATAGATATTTATGACATCCCCATTGCGGAGCTTTTGGACCAGTACATGGAGCAAATTCAGCTGATGCGGGAGGCGGACCTGGACGTGGCCAGCGAGTTTTTAGAGATGGCGGCCCGGCTGGTATACATCAAAACCGCCTCGCTGCTGCCCCGGCAGGAGGAGGAAGAGGACCCCCGGCTGGAGCTGACGGGTCTGCTGCTGGAGTACCAGCAGTGCAAGCTGGCTGCGGAAAAGCTGCGGGAGATGGCGGCCTTTAACACTGTCACCCGGCCAGCGGAGGAGCTGCCTGCGGACTATACCTACAAGCGGATCCACCATCCGCTGGAGCTGTGCCAGGCCCTGCGGGCGGCCTGGGGCAAGGGTAAGAGCCTGATGCCTCCCAAGCCCGAGAGCTTTTCGGCGCTGGTGTCCAGCCGGATCGTATCCGTGGCCAGCCAGACAGTATTTGTGCTGCGGTGCTTGTGGAAGCGGGGATTTATGGCCTATAAGGCCCTGTTTGCGGAAAAGACGGAGCGTTCGGCCCGCATTGCCCTGTTTTTAGCGGTACTGGAGCTGGTAAAAAGCCGGCGCGTCCGGGTAGAGGGCGAAGGGGACTTTTGCCGTGTAGAGCTGCTGCGGGGCCGAGAAGGTAAAGAGCGCTAATAGCAGAGAAAAATGGACGCGGGTCCTGTCCGTATTGCCACAAAGAAAAGTTTTTTGCTGATACGGGCCCTCTGGCCGCAGGTTGCGCGTGTCCGCACATACGGAGATGTGTGGGACTGGTTTTTTGCGGCAGGCGCTTCTCTTTCTGCGTAAGACGCCTGATAAGAGCTTCTTTTAGAAAATCTTCTGGTGACGTTGTCTTAAAGATTATTCATGCTGCCTCCGGGGTCCAGGAGTTTTGCCCCCTGAAGCCAAACTATAAGGGCAAGCCCTTCTGCGCTCTGGCGGCTTGGAAGGCTGCTATGGTCTCAAAATATTGAAAGGAGGGCGCCGGGCTATGGACCAGGTTGCGCCGGTCCCCCAAAACCCCGGGGCCGATACACTCTATATGGATTTAGACGAGCTGATGGGTAAGACCGAGGCCATCCTCTTTGCCGGGGGTGAGCCCGTGGCCCTGGACCGGGTGGCCCAGGTGCTGGGGGTACGCACTTATGCCATAGAGGAAACAGTGACCCGGCTTCAGGAAAAATATAATACCCCAGAAAGCGGCGTGCATCTGCTGCTGCTGGGAGACAGCGCCCAGTTTTGTACCAACCCGGCCTATGTGGAGCCAGTGCGCCAGGCCCTGGACCTAAAGCGGAACACCCCTCTTTCTCAGGCGGCTATGGAGGTACTGGCCGTGGTGGCATACAACCAACCGGTGACAAAGGCCTTTGTAGAGCAGGTGCGAGGGGTGGACTGCTCAGGGGTTATCAGCAGCCTGATGCAGAAGAATCTGCTAGAAGAGCGCGGGCGGCTGGAGTTGCCCGGGCGGCCCCTGTTATACGGCACTACCGAGAACTTTCTGCGATGCTTTCAACTGACCTCGATTGACCAGCTGCCGCCTCCGCCTACCGGCAGTGGAGAGGAAGAAGAGGAGGGCCCCGGCCCAGAGGACGCCTTGGAAGTAAATTTGGAGAGTGAGCAGACAAGCCTATAAAAAATGGCTGCAAAAAGCAGGGATTTCCAGTGTACGGATGAGGTAAGAAGCTATATTTGGGCAGGGTTCAATGCCTGGGAATCCAGGTTTAAAGAGGGGAGGGCCAGATATGGCCATAGCCACCACCATTGCGTTGTATATTATTGTGGGCGTGCTTCTGGTTTTGCTTTTGCCGCCCATTTTTCCCCTGCGCCTGATGGGAATTCTGATGCTTCTGGCGCTGCCCGCCTTTGTGCCAGTGCGGGTAAGGCTGGCCTTTCAGGAGGAGTTCTCCTTAGAACTGCGATATCTCTTTCTGAAAAAAAAGCTGCCGTCCCCCGATAATACCGCCGAAGAGGAGCCCGAGCCCCAGGAAAAAGAAGAAGAGGACAAGCCTTCTAAAAAGGATGGAGAGGGGAAAAAGGCAATGCTGAAGCGGCTTTTGACCCGAAAGGGGATCAGCGGTTTTTTGCAAAGCCTAGGCGAGCTGATCCAGCTGGTAGGGGGGTGTTCTGCGCGGCTGCTTCGGCGGCTGAAGCTACGGCAGTTCGACCTGTACCTATGCCTGGCTGGGGCCGGGGATGCCGCCGGGGCTGCGCTGCTGTACGGCAAGGTTTCGGCAGGGGTGTATGGGGCCTGCGGGGGGCTTTTCACCCTGATGCCCTGTAAAGATAAGGGCATTACGGTGGACATGGATTATACCGGGGCAGAGCACCGGGTGGTCTTTTCGGCAGTTTTATCCTTCCGGCCCGCATCTCTCATGAAAGAGGGGGTCGTGTTGCTGTTCGGGGCGTTGCAGCCGGTCTGGCGGGTGTTCCGGCTGCTTAGGCCCCCAAAAGCCCCTAGGGGCAAGAAAGCGTAAAATAACCACCGAAATAAAAACCAGAGAGGAAGGTCAATATGAGCGAAAACAAAGTGAATGGCCTGCTGAGCGTCAGCATGGACAAGATTAAAGAAATGGTGGACGTGAACACCGTGGTAGGTGAGCCCATTACCACCCCGGACGGCGTCACGGTGATTCCTATTTCCCGGGTAAACTATGGCTTCGCTGCCGGTGGCTCGGACCTGCCCTCTAAGTCTCAGCCTGCGGGGGGGCTTTTTGCCGGAGGCAGCGGGGCAGGCGTCACGGTAACCCCCGTGGCCTTTCTCTCTATCAGCAAGGACAATGTGCGGGTGATTCAGATTGAGCCCTACTTCAGCCCTGTGGACCGGGCCCTGGAGAAGATCCCGGACATTGCTGATATGTTGGGCAGCCTGTTCAAGAAGGAGAAAGAGGACAAGCCGGAGAAAAGCGGCGAGACAGACCGCTTAACAGAAACAGCCACCCAGGAATAGCCCCTGTCCGTCATACCTTTTCGCATGTCCGCATACTCTTTGAGAAGAGGCGGTGATGTGAATTGAAAAGAATCCTTTGGGTGAGGAGTTGGGCCCTGTGCGCCCTGTGTTTTTTGCTGGCCTTGGGGGGCCCTTCCGCTGGGGCGGCGCAAAAAGAGACCCCAGGCGTCTCGGCTCAAAGCGCTATCCTCATTTCAGCGGACGACGGCCAGGTGCTCTATGAGCACAATGCCCACCAGCAGCTGGCTATGGCCAGTACCACCAAGATCATGACAGCCCTTCTGACCCTGGAAGAGGCCGCGCGTTCCGACGACCCAGAGCTGACCATTACCGAGGAAATGGTGATGGTGGAGGGCTCTTCGATGGGCTTGCAGGCAGGCAACCGTTTGACCCTGCGAAACTTGACCGCTGGGATGCTATTGGCCTCAGGCAACGACGCGGCCAACGCCGCAGCCCTGGCCCTGGGCGGAAGCCAGGAGGGTTTTGCCCAGCTGATGAACCGCCGGGCAGCGGAAATTGGCATGACAGAGACAAACTTTGTCACACCTTCGGGTCTGGATGACGAGGCCCATTACTCCACTGCCTATGACATGGCCCTGTTGGCCCGGGAGGCCCTGAAAAACCCGGAGTTTGCCCGCATTGCCGCCAGTTCTACCCTACAGGTGGAGTTTTTAGAGCCGGCCCAGAAGATAAGCTATTCCAACCATAACCGGCTGCTGAAAATGTATGAGGGATGCATAGGGGTCAAGACTGGCTATACCAAAAAGGCGGGGCGCTGCCTGGTCTCCGCGGCCCGCCGGGAGGGCACCACCCTGGTGGCTGTTACCCTGAACGCCCCGGACGACTGGGACGACCACATGGCCCTGTTTGACTATGGTTTTGCCAATTTTGTCACAGCCTCCTTTCACAGCTGTGGGCTGCCGGAAACCCTGCCAGTGGTGGGCGGGACCCGGGGAGAGACCCAGCTGGTCCCAGGGGAGGAGAGCGCGGCCACCCTGCCCCTGGACCAGGCCCAGGCAGTAACCCGCCGGGTGCTGTTGCCCCGGTTTTTATACGCCCCGGTAACAGCTGGAGAGCAAGTGGGGGAGGTACAGTATTGGTTAAACGGGGAAGTGCTCTTCCGTCTACCTCTATTCGTGGGACAGAACGCGCCATGCTTGGAACCGGAGCCTACCGGCTGGGAGGCATTTTGGGGGCGGGTGAAAGGCTGGTTTGGCTGGGAGTAAGGAAAGAGCATTCCAGGTTTTCCATGCTGAACCAGGGCCAAAGCGGCGGGAGCCCCGAGGCCTGCAAGCTGCCGGTCCCGGCGATTGTCCCGGTTGGGTCAGGGCAATTGTTACCAGTGGATTTCCCGCGCTTTGACCGCGCAATTTATCGAGCGGAATTATTTTGCAAGTGGTCCGAATAAATAGCCGGGGGCCTCCTCCGGCGGGCAGGTGGATAAAGGATGGGAGAAAAAAGTAGGATTCAGAAAATATTGGCGGCACAGGGCGTAGCCTCCCGGCGCAAAGCCGAGGAGCTCAACACAGCCGGGCGGGTCACGGTCAACGGCCGGCCGGTC
>JAAWSH010000151.1 GCA_022801475.1 Acutalibacter sp.
CCGCGGCGTAGCCGTTTTTAGGCCGCTTAAACGTGCTCCCCGCACTGGGCATATCATAGGGCTGCTTCTCTTTGCGGCGGGCCATCAGCTCCTCCATTTTTCCGGCAATATCCTCTTCCCGGCCAGGCTTTAGCTTCAGCTGGGCAAAAGTAATGATCCGCCCCCCTGCCGAGTAGGCGCTGTGGCGGTAGGAAAAATCCAGTTCCTTGCCTAAAAGCTGCCCTGGCTTCCCGGCCAAGTCAACATGACAAACCTTTACCACCACGTCCTTTATCTCGCCGCCATAGGCCCCGGCGTTCATAAACACCGCGCCACCCACCGAGCCGGGAATGCCCCAGGCAAACTCCAGCCCGGTCAGGGCATAGTCCCGGGCAAAGGTGCAGACCGAGGCCAGAGGGGCGCCTGCCCCAGCCAAAAGCGTACAGCAATCTTCTAACAGGCGCACCTGCCGGAATGTCTCCCCAAGCTGGACTACCACTCCCCGAAACCCCCGGTCGCCTACCAGCAGGTCCGAGCCCTTGCCCAGCACCAGCAGAGGCAGCTCCGTCTCTTGAATGGCTGCCAAAAGGCCGCTAAGCTGGGCCTCGGTTTCCACCCGCAGCAGCCGGTCTGCCGGCCCGCCGATCTTAAAGGTGGTCAGCGGGGCCAGCGGCGCGTCCTTTTGACAAACACAACCCAACCGTCCCGCAGCCTGGTCCAGAACCGAATAGTCATGCATACGCTTTCCTCCCTTTCAGGCGCGGGACTTTTTCCCGCACTCAACCAGGAAACTTTTTCTTAAAAAGACCCCTGGCTCCTTCAAAAACTTTTACTCTGGATTTTCCAATGTTTACCTGTCAGTCCCACCAAAAAGCGGTTCGCCGGGTGGGAACCGGAACATTGATAGTTCCCGTGAAAACTCGGTTTGGGGCAGAAGTGTCCCTAATAAACACCCCGCTGAATTGGCCAAGCTAACCCATGTAACGGATGGCAAACAAAACCAAAAGCACCGCTCTTTCCCAGCAGGGTGCAGCTCCCCAGCCAATTTTACCGGCAGACCAGACAGACCCATGTGGGGTGCTGATTGCCGCAACCGCACAACCACAAAGGCCGCCGGTCAGGGACCGTATCAGCCCTAAAAATCCTTATACTATAGATAATATGCAAGCAGGCCTGCTATATCTCCAGATCCATCTTTGTGTATCTGGGCTGAAGCTCCTGGGGATCCATACCCAGATTGGTCAACAGCTCTTGGGCCGCGTTATAGCCCATCTTCTTCTGGCGGTTGTTCATGGCCGCCACCTCAATAATCACCGCCAGATTGCGCCCAGGCTTTACCGGAATGGTGATTACCGGTACGCGAATCCCCAATATCTCGGTATAGTCGTTTTCCATGCCCATACGGTCGTACAGCTTTGTGGCGTCCCAGGGCTCCATTTTTATGGCCAACTCCACCTTTTGGGTAGACTTTACCGCGCCAGTGCCAAAAATGCGCTGGGCGTTGACCACCCCAATGCCCCGCAGTTCAATAAAATGGCGAATATTTTCTGGCGCCTGGCCCACAAGGGAAATACTGGACACCCGGCGTATTTCCACCGCGTCATCGGCAATAAGCCGGTGGCCCCGCTTGATCAGCTCAATAGCGGCTTCAGACTTTCCTACACCGCTGTCCCCCACCAGAAGAATCCCCTCGCCGTACACCTCCATCAACACCCCGTGGCGGGTGATGCGGGGGGCCAGCTCCACATTCAGATAGGCCACCAGGCTAGCCAGGGCGCTGGAGGTAGTATCTTGAGAAGAAAGCAAGGGAATTTCGTAGCGCTCCGCCGCCTCCATCATAGCCTCCCAGGGACGGATCCCCCGGGCCAGAATGACTGCCACTGGATGCAGGGCAAAGTAGCGCTCAATGTCCTCGGACCGCTGGTTCTCGCCAAAACGGCTGAGCATCCCCATTTCCGAGCGGCCGATAATGGCAATGCGGTTAGGATCAAAATAGTCCACAAAACCATTCAGCTCCAGGCCGGGGCGGTTCACGTCCCGAGAACGCACGGTAATTAGGCTGGGGTCCCGGGGCAGATGGAGCGGCTCCAGCCCCTGGTTTTCTATTATGCTTGATAGCGGAATGGTGTATTCTTCTGTCATGGGATAGACTGCCTCCTCACATTTATTTCATCGTTCCCACTGCTTTTTATTTTAATAGTATACCGCTTTAGCGGCAATTGACCATCAAAGATGAGAGCGCCAGACGCCTCCCATCTTTGGACATTCCCTAAAAACACTATGCATATATTATACCACAGCATAGCGCTGGTTGGAAAGCCCCTTTCAGAAATCTTTGCCCGCGGAAAAAAATTTTCGATTTTTGAAAAAAACACTTGCATTTCTCATAGGTGTGTGCTATAATAAATGAGCTCTCAAGTGAGAGCTTACTAAATATCGCGGGGTGGAGCAGCTCGGTAGCTCGTCGGGCTCATAACCCGAAGGTCATAGGTTCAAATCCTATCCCCGCAACCAAATTTCCCCGGAACTTCTAGGAGTTCCGGGGATTCTTTTTTGCATTTTCCCTTGCCTGACCCATTCGCTGACCCATACGGGATAGGACCGGAAACTACCGGATACTATTCCCCAAGAGGTTGCCCATCGTCTTGGCTGCCTCTTTCTGTGCGGCAGTGGTGACGTGTGCGTAGGTATCCAGAGTAAATCCTGCGCTGTAATGGCCCAGCATCCCGGATACCGTCTTTATGTCTACACCGTTTTGGAGTGCCAGGGTCGAAAACGTGTGGCGGAGATCATGAAACCGTATCTTGGGTAGCCCCGCCCTTTCAAGTACCCGATGTAGCATATGCAGGACACTGTCCGGCGAGATTGGCCCGCCGTTGGACGAGGGGAACACATAATCACCAGCCACTTTGCTCCTCTGCTCTCTGAGAATTTCTATCGCATCTGCCCCTATGGACAGGGTTCGGTAGGAATTCTTTGTTTTTAGTGGGGCCTCTACCACTTCCCCATCGATCCTAGCTACCTGCCGTTTCACATGGACAACACCTGCGTCCAAGTCGATGTCGTCCCACTTCAGCCCTAGCAACTCTCCCCTGCGCAAGCCTGTTGCCAACTCCAGGTAGTACATCTCGAACACGCCGCTGTTCTTGGCCTCACGGAAGAAGGCGGCCAACTGGCCAGCGGTCAGTGTTTTCATCTCTTGGTGCTCCACCTTTGGCAGGGCGCAACCCTCTGTGGGGTTGGTGGAGATGAGTTTTTGACTTTTGGCAAGTTCCATTGCGGACGAAATCACCTGGTTTATATTCCGTACCGTTTTTGCGCTCAAACCTTTGGGCTGCTGTTTGGATTCTGTACGCTCTACCCTACCGCTGGCGAGGAGTTTTCTGTAAAGTGCCTGCACTTCCAGCGTAGTCAGCTTACTGAGCGGGATTTTGCCGATGCTTGGCTTAATGTGATTCTCAATATAACCTTTATATGTTTTATGTGACGATGGGCGCACCTTGATTTTGGCGTAGTTCTCAAACCATACGTCCATCCACTGCCCTACCGTGTACTGACTCGCTTTAACGATATCCAAGCCTTTGTTGTCCTCAATGGCCCTGGCCGGTTTCTCCTTGACCTCTGCTTGAGTCTTACCAAGCACGTTCTTGTAAATCACCTTGCCGGACTCCGGATCACGGCCTGCAGTGTACCTGCCCTCCCATCGGCCGTCCTTGCGCTTGCGTATATTGCCCTCGCCATTTGCTCTGCGTTTCGCCATATCTTGGCCCCCTTTCTGACTACCAACACTACCACATAGTACCCGCCCATGTCCACTGACATTTTTCTTACTTTTTCTGGTTTCCCCAAAACCGTATTCTTTGTTTTGCACCGCAAAATTTGAGGTAACTACATCCTAATCCCAAAAGCCTCATCGTCATCCATATCCTGTTGGACACTGCGCTCTGTTTTCAATCCATGGGCCGCTTTCTTTTGCTCTATTTTGTTTCTGAGCTTACTGTCAATCTGAGTATTCAGCCGCTCTATCTTTTTGCCATAGCTCTTTGAAATCAGCTTACACAGTGCGCTGACCACTGACCGAATCGAGTCGCCCACATCACATTTTTGCTCGGGTTCCGCATCCATAATCCTCATAGCCAGCGCCGCACTCCTGACAATTACGTTCTTGATACTGCGGAACTCGAGATTATCCTCCAGAGGAATATCCGGCTTTTTCTTCTCATGATAGAGTGATAATTTCTCACGGTTGACCTTATTCCACTCAGAATTGAGCCGTGCAATGCCCTTGTCCTTCGCCAACTCAGCCACAATTTTGTTAACAGTATCCTTAACCTCTTTCGGCAAATAACCGTACTGCTTACGGCCCTTGTAGGTCTTTAGCTGTGAAACCAGTTTCAAAAACAGCATTTCCACCTCAGAGGTCGGTGCATATGACTCGCGGATTTTTGCAAGCAGTTTCTCCATTTCCAGCCTACTCTCCTTCTTCAACCGATCTCGGAGATTGGTTTCCATCGTGAACAGCTTGTACTGCTCCAGCCGAAAGATGTCGTTGCCCAGCGCGCTCCGCAGTTCATCGATCCCTTTTTTCGTCAGCCACCCTTGCCGTACGTCCTTGGAATAGACCAGCAAGTGCATGTGCGGGTGGTGCGTGGTGTTATGGAAAGCTCCGTACCACTGCAAATTACTGATATCGATTTTCTGAGCCTCAGCCAACTCGGTGACGTTGCG
>JAAWSH010000152.1 GCA_022801475.1 Acutalibacter sp.
ACGTTCCGGTCAGTTCTTCAATCAAGCCCTGCATCATCATGGGGGTCAGCTTGCGGATCTCCACATTTTCCCGCTCCAGCTCTTCAAACACATTCTCCACCGCGTTCCAGTTGCCGCTCATCATAACCCGAATGAGTTTGATTTCTATCTCTGTTGGAAAATAGTAGAAGGTGGTCTGGGCCTGGTAAGAGTCGTAGGTCAATAATACTTCGTCCTCCTCCACGTGCACGCTGGCCAGCAGTCTTTTCGCCTGCGCAAAGGAGATAAAAGTATCTGCCAAAAAGGTGTATGGGGTGCCAATGGCCGCCTGCATTCGGATCCCATAATTTTTCATCTGATCCATGACAGAGCGGCAGAGCTCCCGAATACGGGTTTCCTGCTCAAAGGAATCCAGCCCCAGAATCACAGTAACCCGCCGCTCCTCGTTGGCGTAGATAATGGAGTTTTTCCCCGCGTAGCGGCGGACCAGGCTTTCCAATGTCATCTGAATGGCCGAAACCCCCTCCCTGTCATCTTCCAGGCTTCCAAAATTTGTGATCTGCAACACAGCCACACAGTAGCAATTCCCGCTTAGATGAATCTGTAGGTCCGCCAGCTGTCCCTCCAAGTCTGTATAGTCCGTGGTGGTTCCGCTAAGCAGCCGCTCCACAAAGCCGGCCTGCATCAGGGGGATTCGCCGCTCCAGCTCCTGGTTCAAAGCGTTTCTGTCGTCCAGCAGCTTTGCCATCTGATTCTGAATAAAGACATATACGTTTTCTTTTCCAGTGAAGGAATCTTCCTGGGCGGCGGAAAGGCTGGTAATAATGTTAGAGATAGGGCGGCTATCTCGCCGCACAAACCAGACACAAAGCCCCGCGGCGATAAGAAACGCCAGCAAAATCAGCGAAATATTCATTAGAAGGTTCTCATACCATCCCTTTAAAACCGCGCTTTCCGAGGCCAGACATTCATATGTTTTTCCCGAGCCCGAGGTCTTAGAAAGAGAAAAGCATCTGTCCTGGGCCGCACCCATAATCAAAGGGATTTTCCTCTCCTTCTGCCTGGGAAGCCCAATGCTGAATTCCAAAATCTCGCCGCTATTCACCACAAGGTTTTGCAGGCGGCTTTCAGAAACATAAATGAACACCTGCCCAGCGTCCTCAATATTAAACTTGGTGGTGGCCAAAGGCTGGGAATATAGAATCACACTCTGTTCATCCGACCCCACCCGCACCCGCTCCAGGCTGACCCGCCCGGAATTGCCCTTGGAGGACAAAATCCCCTCTAGCCAGTTTTGGTATGTCCCCTGCTCTACTCCATAACGAATGCGGTGAAAAAACTCTGTACTGGAAATAATCCCATCGCTTCCAATAATCTTCTCCTGCTCTGGCAGCACCACATAGATTGCGTCGGCAAAACTGTTTAGATAGGCCTGGTTTTGAATCTTCAGCATCAACTTATAGAACGAATAATAGCCAGCCTCCGGGTCGTTCTGAATCTTCAGAAGGTTTTCATCGCTAGAGATATTTTGTATTAAGTTGGAAAATTCCGTAAACCGGTCCTCAATATTATTCACGCTCTGCTCCATGGCCTGCTCTAAAACAGAAAAAGCCTCTTTCTGTTTCTGGCTTAAATTCTGTATACTAACCCCCAGCATAGCCAGCAGCAAAACTAAAAGTATAAGCACATAGGACAAAGCAAAATGCAAAAAGATATTTTTCTTCCATCTGGCAAACATAGTCCACCCTCCAGCTTGTGTCTTGCCTGTTCTTGCAGCCGGCCGCCGCCTCTTCGCCCCGCGCCGCAAATATGGAGTCTATTTAGCAATTATACCACACTGTTCCTTCGAATTTCAAGACAGTCGTATACCTGGGCGTGTCCAAACGTGGAACAGAGAAAGTTTCGTCCACCTTTTCAAAGGTGGTAGGGTTCTTAGGGACAACGTCCCTAAGCCGCCGGAGGCCATTTGCTACTCCATAGCAAAATATCCCGGACGCGCCCGTATACCTTGCTCCACTTACCCTGCCCGGAATATTGGGAGCCTGTTTACACAAATCATCGCACTCCTCTTGTATAAAATAAGCTCTTACGGCTATTGCCCTGGAAAACTTGGGAATGAATCCACACAAAAAAGGCCCTGTCCGCAAAAAAGCACAGACAGGGCCTTACATCAACCTGCTCATTCTTTCGTCTCCGCCAGGGCCCGGCGCAGGGCCTTTCGGCAGCGGTCCTCGCTAACAGCCACCAGCTCGTCCCCAGTATGCAGCACCGTGGAGCCATTGGGAATGGTCAGTTCGCCGGCACGTATAACAGAAATAACCAGCGCCCCCCTGGGGATGTCCACATCCTTTAGGGCCATACCCTCCCAGGCGGTATTATAGGGCAGCGTCATGGAAACAATCTCCCCCTTACCCTGCTCCAGGCTGGCGATGAGGTGCATATGGGCAATATCTGCCTCTTGCTCAATAAGCTGCACCACAATCTCCGTGCTGCTCACCACGTCTGGGATCCCCAAAGCCCGGAACATCTCGGCATTACGGGGGTCGTTGACCCGAGCGATCACTTTCTTGGTGCCAAAATGCCCCTGGGCCAGCTGGGCTGCCACCAGGTTGTCTTGGTCCACGCCGGTCACGGCCATCAGACAGCCGGCGTTTTTGGCCCCCGCCGCCTCCAGAACAGAGACGTTGGTGCCGTCTCCTGGAAAAATGGCGGCGTCCAGGTCGTCGGCCAGTTCCGCGCAGCGGGCCGGGTCTTTCTCAATCAGACAGACCTCATGCCGCCGTTCCAGCAGCACCCGGGCCAGGCTGCGGCCCGCCTTGCCGCCGCCCACAATGATCATGCGCATGACAAACAAGCGCCTCCCTTGTACTCGTTCATTTTATTAAGCTGCCTAAAGCTTGTTTTAAAACCGGGAAAGCTATCCTTTTGCCCAGCCCAGGCCATTTTTCGCGTAAAACGCCTGAAAACAGGGCAGGCTTTGCGGTCTTTCCCCGCGCTCGACCCATCCAAATACCCGGCATCTCTCTGGCGAAAAAACAGCCTCTAGTCGATTTTCCGGCTGTACACCACCTGGTCTCCCTCTTCCAGAAAGATATGCCCCGCCGTCTCTTTCAGCACAAAGCGGCCGTCAGCCCGGACCACCCCGAACACCCCCTGGCCGGGCAGATCAATTTCCGCCGTAGTACGGCCGAACAGGCGCTTTTCCACCGGGCGGGCCTCCAGGACCACCGTGGCAGCCCCAAAGGTCACCTGGCGGCTCTGCCAGGGGCTTACCAGGCAAGAAACCAGCTTTTCCCCAGCCATGTTAGTGGGACACACTGTGCGCAGGCCGATATTCTCAAAAATGTCCTCCCGCTCCGGGTCAGAGATCCGCGCGGCCACCCGCTCCACCTGAAATACCTTTTTGGCAATCTGCCCCACGGCAATGTTCAGGTTGTCGTCCGCCGTGGTCACCGCCACCGCGTCGCAGCTCTCAATGCCCGCCCGGCGCAGCACGTTCAAATCCATGGGAAATCCTACAAAGGTCACCCCGGTAAAGTCCGGGTCCAGCAGGGCCAGGTTGGCGGGGTTTTCATCCACCAGCACCACCTCGTGGCCCAGGCGGTCCAGCTGCTGGGCGGTCTCCCGGCCCAAAAGGCCCCCGCCGATGATTAGCACGTTCATGGTCTACCCCGCGCCCCCTTACTCGGCGTCCTGGTTATCCGCCGGCTGACCGGCGGAGGCGCTGGAGGGTGAGGACGCGCTGCTTTCTGACGAGCTGTTGTCTTCTCCGCCAGCGGGTTCTGGGGTAGGGGTGGCCTGGGCCACGGCCCCAGCTTTCAGCTGGTTATACTGCTCCATTGTCACATCTACCACCTGGGCGTAGTCTGCGGAAATATAGGCGGGCGAGCCCTTGTAGGAGACCTGGTACCAGCCGTTCTGGGGCGTTTCAATAAGCAGGGCCAGCTTGTCGCCCTCTTCCACCTCGGCCAAAATCTCCGCGTCGGTAGAGCCGCTTTTACGCACGTTAACCACATCGCCTGTAATCTTCACAGCCTTGGCGGCAGGGGCCGGGGTGGGGCTGGGGGTGACAAAGCTGGAAGAGGAGCTAAGCCCACTGGAATTCGAGCTGCTCTCTTCCTCATTTCCGCCGCAGGCGGCCAAAGAGCAGGCCAGCATACAACCGGCCAGCAGCGTGACAAGTCCCCGGCGGATATATATAATATTAGAAATATTTTTTCGTTTCTCCAGTTTACTGTTCTCGTCTTTCATTTTTCACATTCCCTTCTCCATCATTTTTATTATTAACTATCATCTATAGTAAAAACTTCTCATTTTCCGGCCGAAAAACCGCGGTCCGCCATATAAGAATATTCTATCATAATTTGCGGAAAAGTCCAACGCTTTTTTTCAATTTCTGTACATTTCTCTATAAAAAGAAATTTTCCCCTCTTTTGACAAATCCCCTTGATTCTCCGGCCTTTCCGTGCTATAATACTAAAGCCAAAACACACGCCGGTTATTTTCGCATCTGGTCCGGTGCAGGTTTTTTAGGTATGTTTTCTTTATACTCCTAAAGAAGTCCCTTAGCGGCCCTTTGGTCGCGCCCGGTTGACCCGAAAAAAATTCCGGCGGAGGAAAAAACCAGGAGGTAATATCAAATGGCAGTAGTATCCATGAAACAGCTGCTGGAGGCCGGCGTCCACTTCGGACACCAGACCCGCCGCTGGAA
>JAAWSH010000153.1 GCA_022801475.1 Acutalibacter sp.
GCCTGCGGGAGAATCCGCCGGCTCCCTGACCGCCGAAGGCGCCAAGCTGCTGGACCCCACCGGGACCCTGTGCCCCGGCGTGTCTCTGTGTCCTCCCGAGGGGGACGCGGGCACTGGCATGACGGCCACCAACAGCGTAGCGCCCCGCACGGGCAACGTCTCGGCGGGCACCTCTATTTTCGCCATGGTAGTGCTGGAGCGGCCCCTCTCCCAGGTCTACCCGGAGATCGACATGGTCACCACCCCCACGGGCCGGCCGGTGGCCATGGTCCACTGCAATACCTGTACCTCGGACCTGGACGCCTGGGTGGGGCTTTTCGCCCAGTTGCTGGAGCAGGCGGGCACGCCCCTGCCCAAGCCAAAGCTCTACGACCTGCTGTACGAGCAGGCTCTGACCGGCGCGCCGGACTGCGGCGGGGTGGTGAGCTTCAACTGCTATTCCGGCGAGCCGGTCATTGGCCTGGCCTCCGGTCAGCCCATGCTTACCCGCCAGCCCCAGGAAAAGTTCGCCCTGGGCGACTTTATGCGTGCCCAGCTGTACGCGGCTATGACCCCCCTGAAACTGGGCATGGACATTCTCATTCAGCGGGAAAAGGTGGCAGTGGAAGAACTTTATGGCCACGGCGGGCTGTTCAAGACCCCGAAGGTGGGCCAGCGGCTGATGGCCGGCGCACTGAACGTGCCCGTCTCTGTGATGGAGACCGCCGGCGAGGGCGGCCCCTGGGGCATGGCCCTGCTGGCCATGTTTATGAAGGAGCGGGCCCCCGGCCAGGCGCTGGAAGATTTCCTGAACCAGCGGGTGTTTGCTGGGGCGGCGGGCAGCTGCGCCCAGCCCCAGCCAGAGGACGTGACAGGCTTTGCCGCCTTTGCGAAGCGCTACCAGGCCTACCTCCCGGCTGAAAAGTTGCTGGCCGAGGCAATGTGACGCTGGGTCTGCCCTGCGGAGCCGCGTAAAGCCGCGCGCTTCCTGGGCAAGGCCGCAGACCGGGCCAACGCGGTCAAGGCGCCTTTGCGGAAATCGCTCTGATCCCGCCGGAGCGGCACAGGCCAAAATCCCAAGCGGAAACAGCGCCAGCCCAGACTACAGCCACTCCCTGGCTTTTTTCAGCAGGGTCTCCCGCTGGTTCTCCAGCGTACCCGCCAGCACCTCCTCCAGCAGCCGGTGCAGGGCCGCGCCCAGGGCTGGCCCTGGCTGGTACCCAAGAGCCAGCAGGTCCCGTCCCCCCACTGCCAGGCCCGAGAGGCCCAGGCACTCCCCCCGGTTCAGTATGTCCCGAACCAGGGTCCGCGCCTCCTCCACCAGGGGCAGGCGCTGCCGGGCGGTTTGGGGAGACTGGGCCAACAGATCCGCCTCTACCAAGGCCAAAAGCTGCCGGACGCCCTCTTCTCCCCAGGCGCCCAGCAGCTTTTTTATGCGCTTTTCGCGGATGGGTAGGGCCTGGCCGTGGCGTTCTACTAGAGCGGTGATCCGCTCCGCCTCCCGGATGGAAAAGTGGAGACGGTGCAGCACCTGCTCCGCTAACCGGGCCCCAGCCTGAGCATGGCCGTAGAAGTGGGCCTGCCCGTGGGAGTCATAGCTTTTTACAGCGGGCTTGCCGCAGTCGTGGAGCAGCGCGGCCCAACGCAGGAGGGGCTCGGCTGGTACAGCCTCCACGGTGTGCAGGGTGTGGCCCCAGCAGTCATAGCAGTGGTAGGGGGTCTCTTGGGCACAGCCATCCAGAGGGGCCAGCTCCGGCAAAACCGCGAAAAATATCTCTTTTCCCCATTCCAATACGGGCCCCGCCCCGCTGCCGCATAGCAGTCGGGTCAGTTCTTCTCGAATCCGCTCCGCAGAGAGGGCCCCCAGCAGCTCCCGGCAGTTTTTGGCCGCCTGAAGGGTCTGGGGGTGGACCGCAAAGCCCAGGGTGGCGGCAAAGCGCAAGCAGCGGAGAATCCGCAGGGCGTCCTCTTGAAAGCGCTTCTCGGGCTGGCCGACGCACCTAAGAAGGCCCTGCCGTAAATCAGCTAAGCCGCCAAAGCAGTCTGTCAGCCCCCGGTCCGGGTGGTAGGCCAGGGCGTTGACGGTAAAATCCCGCCGGGCCAGGTCTTGTTCCAGGCTTTGGGTAAAGGCCACCAGCTGAGGCCGGCGGCGGTCCATGTACTGGCTCTCCACCCGCAGAGTGGTGATCTCAACTACGCCGCCCAGGACAGGGATCCCTACAGTACCATGGGCTAAGCCCTTATCCACCGTGTTTTTTTCAGCGAAAAGTTCCTTCACCTTTCCAGGCAGGGCGGTGGTGGCCAGGTCCCAGTCTGCGGGGGAGCGGCCCAGCAGGGCGTCCCGGACGCAGCCGCCCACGCACCAGACCTGGTGCCCAGGGGACTCGATACGGCGGATGAGCTCTACAATATGAGGGGGGACGAAAAGATTCATAGCGGCTCCTTTATAGGTTTGGACGTTATTATTAACAGAAAGGTTCGAGCGGTTTTTCAGACAAAGGGGTCAATTTTCCGTCCACAGAAAATTTCCATGGACAAGACTCCAAAATATCGTCAAGAACTTCGGGGAAGGGACAAGCTCTCCCCAAAGCCCCCTGTTGACAGTCTCTCTAAAAAATGGTAAGATAAGCATATATTAACGGAGGAGTGGTAAACGTGGCATTGCTTGAACAGTGGAGAGCCTATGCGGAGGAACAGCAGAAGCAGCAGGGCGCGAAGTTCTGGCAGGACTATTTTAAACAGGAGACAGAGTTTTACAAGCAGATTTTGACCTCCAAACCTCGGAAGAGCACAGTGAAGAGCTACGCTAAAAAGTTTGGCGTAGAACCTGTAATCATGGCCGGTTTTCTAGACGGCATCAACGACAGCCTGAAAAAGCCCAATGACCTGGAGACTGTGGAGCTGGAAAGCGAAGTGAGCCTGGCCTATGACAAAGAGCTGCTGTATAAAAACATGGTGGAGGCCAAGGCCGAGTGGCTGTATAACCTGCCCCAATGGGAGCCCCTGCTGACAGAAGAGCGCCGCCGGGAGCTATACCGGGAGCAGAAAAGCTCGAAAACGGTGGTAAAGGGCCCGAAGATTGGCCGGAACGACCCCTGCCCCTGCGGCAGCGGCAAAAAATACAAGAAATGCTGTGGCCGGGACCTGTAACCCTTAGCCGGCTGATTATAGAAACAGAAACGCGGCCGCATGGACCGCGTTTTTTATTTGGCCTTACTTAAGCAAGCACAGCGTTCTGTTTCCAGGGGAGCGGCTAGTGGGGTCCTATTTACAGGGAAAAACAGTGGCCGCCGCGTTTAGCCTGCTCCAGGGCGCCGCTGTAGACGGTACGGGACCTCTTAAGGGAGACGCGGCTGCGGGTGGAGGGATACTTCTGGCCCCATACACCGTATCCCCTGTGAGAATCGTAGGCCGCGTTTTCTCTCTGGTATTTATTATATAGCCGCTTTTCATAAATTACAAGGGAGAATGAGAAGAAAGGCTTGACTTTTCCAGCCATACCCACTATGATAAAGGCGTCCGAACAATCTGATGAAAAATAATCCCGAAAGGCGTGGTAAAATTGGCAAAAGCGAAAGTGTTCTTTAGCAAGAGCATTACACCCGAGACTGTCCTAAAGCTTTACGAGGCTCTGGGCGTCAGTCTGCCCGGCAAGGTGGCCGTAAAGGTGCATTCCGGCGAGGTGGGCAACCAGAACTTTATCCGTCCGGACTTTTGGAAGCCTATGGTGGACCAGGTACATGGTACCATTGTGGAGTGCAACACAGCCTATGCTGGAGCGCGCAATACCAGCCAGGCCCACTGGGACACCATGAAGCTCCATGGCTGGACAGACATTGCCCCAGTGGACATTATGGATGAGGACGGCGAAATGGAGTTGCCCATTACGGGTGGCAGCCATCTAAATGTGAACTATGTGGGAAAAAACCTGGAAAACTATGATTCTATGCTGGTACTCTCTCATTTTAAGGGGCATCCCATGGGCGGATTTGGCGGCGCGCTGAAGAATATCTCGATTGGCATTGCCTCCTCTCATGGTAAGGAGCACATCCACGGCGCTGGGGACACCCAGCATGTTTGGGACGGCGACCACGACGCCTTTTTAGAGTCCATGGCCGAGTCTGCCCAGTCTGTGGTCAAGTATTTTGGGGACAAGATGGCCTTTGTGAACGTGATGGCCAATATGTCGGTAGACTGCGACTGCTGTGCGGTGGCCGCAGACCCGAAGATTGGAGACATCGGCGTGCTGGCCAGCTTGGAGCCTCTGGCCCTGGACCAGGCTTGTCTGGACCTGGTATATGCCAGTAACGATCCCGGCAAGGGCGACCTGGTGGAGCGTATTGAGAGCCGCAACGGCGCCCATACCCTGGATGCTGCCGCTGGGCTGGACATTGGCACCAGAGAGTACGAGCTGGTGGAGCTGTAAGCTGCCATAAGCTAGGCCGAAAAAAGCCAGCGCCCTGGACAATGCCGGGGCGCTGGCTGGTTTTTACAGGAGATTGTGCCAGCTAGGGCCAGTCAAAACAATAGCCGCTAGAGGTTTTTCCCGCTAGGCTGTCCTTATGCTGGCGATACCCTCCCATTTTTATGTATCAGGCTGCTTCAAGCCTAGAACCCTGTTTTGAGCAGAAAAGGAGGTTTCGGTGTCAAAAATCCTGGAAAGGCGGCAGCCT
>JAAWSH010000154.1 GCA_022801475.1 Acutalibacter sp.
TTCCTGCCCATCAAGGTGGCTATGAGCGGCGTGATGCCGGTTATTTTCGCCAGCAGTATTCTTGCGATTCCCCAGTTCATCCAAGTCTTTGTAAACCCTGCCACCGGCTTTTGGAAGAGCTTTTTCGACGCTTTCTCCCAGACCGGCTGGGTGTATATCATTCTCTACTTCTTACTGATCCTCATGTTCGCGTACTTCTATATGTCTGTGCAGTATAACCCGCTGGAAATGGCCAACAACCTGCGGCAGAACAACGGCACTGTGCCTGGGCTGCGTCCCGGCCGGCCCACAGCGGAGTTTATTGCCAAGATCCTGTCTAAGGTGACCCTCATCGGCGCACTGTTTTTGGCCTTTGTGGCCCTGCTCCCCATTATTTACACCAACCTAACTGGCATGGCTGGGCTGTCCTTGGGCGGCACGTCTGTGATCATTATTGTGGGTGTGGCTCTGGAGACTGTGAAGCAGCTGGAATCTCAGATGATGATGCGGCACTACAAGGGCTTCCTGGATTAACGAAGCGGCCCTAAAAAAAGCGCGTGCTTTCCCTGGGGGCGCGTAGCCCCCGGAAAGCGCTTTTTGGGCGCAATGAGAAGAAAGGATGAGATGATTGGTATGAAGCTGATTTTGTTAGGGGCCCCGGGCGCTGGCAAAGGCACCCAGGCCGAGGTTATTTGCAACAAGAAGAATATCCCTACCATTTCTACGGGAAACATCCTGCGCGAGGCGCTGAAAAGCGGCACGGAGATGGGCCTGAAAGCCAAAACCTATATGGAAAGCGGCCAGCTGGTGCCCGATGAAATTCTTATCGGCATTATCAAGGACCGCATGAAAGAGCCAGACTGCCAGAATGGCTTTATTTTAGATGGCTTTCCCCGCACCATTCCCCAGGCCGAGGCCCTGGACCAGATGGGAGCCGGTATTGACGTTGTGCTGGACATTGAAGTAGCCGACGAAGATATCGTAACCCGCATGTCCGGGCGCCGTGTCTGCGAAGCCTGCGGCTCCTCCTACCATGTGCTGTATAAACAGCCCAAGGCCGAGGGGGTTTGCGACGCATGCGGCGGCACCCTGGTTCAGCGCAAGGACGACCACCCGGATACCGTGAAAGAACGGCTGAACGTGTACCACAACCAGACCGAACCCCTGAAGGAGTACTATAGCAAACAGGGCAAGCTGCGGGTGGTGCACGGCCAGGACAAGGTGGAGGACACCACCAAAATGGTGCTGGAGGCACTGGAGGACCTGGCATGATCGTGCTGAAAACCAGCCGGGAGCTGGCTATTATGCGCAAGGCGGGGAAAATCTCCCAAAAAGCCCTGCGTCTGGCCGGCGAGGCGGTGGAACCCGGCGTATCGGCCTGGGAGATAGACAAGATGGTAAGAAACTATATCGAGTCTATGGGGGCCGTGCCCAGTTTTCTCCACTATGACGGCTACCCAGCAAGCACATGTATTTCCATTAACGACGTGGTCATCCACGGCATACCGCAAAAGAGCACCATCTTAAAAAAAGGCGATATTGTCAGTATTGACGTGGGGGCCTGCTACCAGGGCTTTCACGGGGATAACGCCTGGACCTTTGCCTGTGGAGAGATCGATCCCCAGGCTCAGGCCCTGATGGACGCCACCGAGAAGTCGTTGTTTTTAGGGATTGAGCAGGCCCGCCCGGGCAAGCGCCTGGGGGACATCGGCCATGCGGTGCAAGAGTATGTCGAAGCTCGCGGTTACTCGGTGGTACGGGAGTTCACCGGCCACGGAGTAGGCGCGAAGATGCACGAGGACCCAAGCGTCCCCAATTACGGTACGCCCGGTAGAGGCGTAAGATTAACGGCAGGTATGGTAATCGCCATAGAGCCCATGATCAACCAGGGCCGCAAGGAGATAAAGATTATGGACGACGGCTGGACCGTGCGCACAGTAGATGGGGGTCTTTCGGCCCATTTTGAGCACATGGTAGCCATCACCCCCGAGGGTCCGGTCATTTTGACCCTACCCGAATGAGGTGGCCCTTATGGAACTAAAGCGAGGCCAGGTGGTGCGCAGCAAGGCTGGCCGAGACAAAGGCGTTTTTTTGGCAGTGCTTGCGTTGGAGCCCCCCTATGCCATAATAGGCGACGGTAAAAAGCGGCCCCTGGAACGGCCCAAACGCAAAAAGCTAGTGCACTTGGCGCCCACAGGCGCGCTGCTGCCGGAAGAGGCCCTAGCCACCAACCGAAAACTGCGGGCCGCCCTGGGTGCGGCCGCCCCAGGGACACACCCGGGGGAAGCTGATGAAACCGGCGATGACGCCCCAAAAAGCAAGGCGCTGCCGTAAACTGCGGAGGTTTTTCACTATGTCAAAGCAGGACGTAATTGAAGTTCAGGGAGTGGTGAAAGAAGCCCTTCCCAACGCGACGTTTCAGGTCGAGCTGCAAAATGGGCATACGGTTTTAGCCCATATCTCCGGCAAGCTGCGCATGAATTTCATCCGCATTTTGCCTGGCGACAAAGTTACTATGGAGATGTCGCCTTATGACCTTACCAAAGGCCGCATCACCTGGCGCTCAAAATAACCAGCGTAAACGCTGGACCCACTTCGCGGAGTCGCGCGAAAGCTTCTCGCCCGCCGGCTTGGTCGGGTTAGAACCGGTCCCCACTGGGGACGTTTCTCGCGCTATGTGAGTGGTGGCCCTTAACTGAGCTAATGCGGGTCGAAGGCTTAGGGTAAACTTAAAAGCGCGAGCGAAAAGCTTGTTGACCCACAAGGTAGTGAGCAGAGCGACCGGCTGCGTAAAAGTTGCAGAGCGCGAGACGGTGTCTCGCGGACTTGCCAAAGGCCGCAAGCTGTGCGCCCTATAGCCGCTCCCCATGGACAAAAAGATAAGCGCACATCCGTTAGAAAGGAAAGTGATACACATGAAAGTACGCCCTTCTGTAAAGAAGATGTGTGAAAAGTGCAAAATCATCAAGCGCAAGGGCAAGGTCATGGTCATCTGTGACAACCCCAAGCACAAACAGCGGCAGGGTTAATTCGCCGCAAAAAAGGGGCCTGTGCCCCATAACCCAAAACTGTTGAAAGGAATGGTCATAAGAATGGCTCGAATTTCTGGCATTGACCTGCCCAGGGACAAGCGCATTGAGATCGCGCTGACCTATATTTTCGGCATTGGCCGCAAAACTGCCACAAACATCTGCGCCGCCACTGGTGTGGACCCCGATATTCGCGTGCGGGATCTCTCTGAGGACGACGCTTCAAAGCTGCGGGACTATATTGACAAGAACTGCCATGTGGAGGGCGACCTGCGCCGGGACGTGGCCTTTGACATCAAGCGTCTGGTAGAGATCGGCTGCTACCGGGGCGTGCGCCACCGCAAGGGCCTGCCTGTGCGCGGCCAGCGGACCAAGACCAACGCCCGTACCCGCAAAGGCCCCCGCAAGACCATGGCTAACAAGAAGAAGTAACGAGGAGGGATTCACCAAATGGCACAAAAGACCAACAAGGGGACCGTCCGCCGCCGCCGCGAGCGCAAGAATATCGAGCGCGGCGCGGCGCATATTCAGTCTACCTTTAACAATACCATCGTAACCATTACCGATACCCAGGGCAACGCCATTTCCTGGGCCAGCTCGGGCGAGCTGGGCTTTAGGGGCAGCCGTAAATCGACTCCCTTCGCTGCCCAGACTGCAGCCGAGACCGCCGCGAAAATTGCTATGGAGCACGGCATGAAGTCGGTGGAGGTGTTCGTAAAGGGTCCCGGCGCCGGGCGTGAGGCTGCTATTCGCGCTTTGCAGGCCGCTGGGCTAGACGTGAGCATGATCAAGGACGTGACCCCCATCCCCCACAACGGATGCCGCCCGCCCAAGAGACGGCGCGTGTAAAAGACCCTATTATAGGAGGTTACTCAGAATATGGCAAGATATACAGAAGCCGTTTGCAAGCTGTGCCGCCGCGAGGGCCAGAAGCTCTTTTTAAAGGGTGAGCGCTGCTATACCGATAAATGCGCCATCTCCCGCCGGGCCTATGCCCCTGGCCAGCACGGCCAGGGCCGGAAGAAGGCCAGCGAGTATGGCATGCAGCTGCGCGCCAAGCAGATGACCCGCCGGTTCTACGGTGTGCTGGAGGGGCAGTTCCACCACTATTATGAGATGGCCACCACCATGCCCGGCAAGGCTGGCGACAACCTGCTCATCCTGCTGGAAGAGCGCCTGGACAACGTGGTGTACCGCTGCGGCTGGGCCAGCTCTCGGGCGGAGGCCCGCCAGCTGGTGGTACATGGCCACTTTACCGTAAACGGCAAAAAGGTTGATATTCCCTCTTACCTTGTCAAGGCCGGCGAGGTAGTCGCTATTAAAGATAAGAGCCGCCAGAGCGACAAATTTAAGGCGGTTCTCGAGGCTAACTCCGCCCGCCCCGCCCCCAAGTGGCTGGACGTGGACGCCGCCAATGCCCAGGCAACCGTATCCGCCCTGCCTACCCGTGAGGACATTGACCTTGAGGTTGACGAGACCCTCATCGTCGAGTTGTACTCTAAGTAATTCACTGATTGGGATTATTGCGGGAGCAGTTGGTAGCCGCGCTGGCGCGGCTTGAAGGATGCAGCGCCCCCAAAGCGGCGCGTTGCCTGTGTAAAAGGAGGATCGCGGATGATTGAGATAGAAAGACCCAAAAT
>JAAWSH010000155.1 GCA_022801475.1 Acutalibacter sp.
GTCTGCGGCCGGGTGTGCCCCCAGGAGACCCAGTGCGAAAAGTACTGTGTTCGGGGCGTAAAGGGGGAGCCGGTGGCCATTGGCCGCTTAGAGCGCTTTGCGGCGGACTGGCACAACGCCCACGCGAAAGAAGCCCCCAAGCGTCCCAAGAGCAACGGACATAAGGTAGCGGTTGTGGGCTCGGGCCCCTCGGGCCTAACCTGCGCCGGAGACCTGGCCCGGCTGGGCTATGAAGTCACGGTGTTCGAGGCCCTGCATACCGCCGGGGGCGTGCTGGTATACGGCATCCCGGAGTTCCGCCTGCCCAAGGCCATTGTGCAGAAGGAGATCGACGGCCTGAAGGCTATGGGGGTGAAGATAGAGACCAACATGGTCATTGGCCGGGCCCTGTCTGTGGACGAGCTGCTGGAACAGGGCTTTCAGGCAGTGTTCATTGGCAGC
This sequence comes from Acutalibacter sp., assembly GCA_022801475.1. Taxonomy (GTDB): domain Bacteria; phylum Bacillota; class Clostridia; order Oscillospirales; family Acutalibacteraceae; genus Acutalibacter. Next base: position 442 of record JAAWSH010000155.1, read on the forward strand.
GGCGCGGGGCTGCCCCGGTTTATGAATATTCCCGGGGAAAACCTGAAGGGCGTTTATTCCGCCAATGAGTTCCTCACCCGGGTGAACCTGATGAAAGCCTACCTGCCCGGCAGCGGCACGCCCATTCAGCATGCCAAAAAGGTGGCTGTGGTGGGCGGCGGCAACGTGGCCATGGACGCGGCCCGGTGCGCCAAGCGCCTGGGGGCCCAGGAGGTGTACATTGTCTACCGCCGCTCTGAAGCGGAGCTGCCCGCCCGGGCGGAAGAGGTGGAGCACGCCAAGGAAGAGGGCGTGGTCTTTAAGCTGCTGAATAATCCCACCCAAATTCTGGGGGGCGAAACCGGCTGTGTAACGGGCATGGAGTGCCTGGAAATGGAGCTGGGAGAGCCGGACGCCTCTGGCCGCCGCAGGCCGGTGGAAAAGCCCGGCTCGGAGTTTGTGCTGGACCTGGATTGTGTGATTATGGCCATTGGCACCAGCCCCAACCCGCTGATTAAGTCCACCACCCAGGGGCTGGAGACCCAGAAGTGGGGGGGCGTCATTGTGGAGGAGGAGACGGGCCTTACCAGCCGGGAGAACGTGTACGCCGGGGGCGACGCGGTCACTGGCGCGGCCACGGTGATTCTGGCCATGGGCGCGGGAAAAACAGCGGCCAAGGCCATTCATGAAAAGCTAAGCGGGGCGTGATTTGCGGAAAGCGGCCCGCCCCCACCCGGCTTTCTGTGCGGCGGGGGACCGGCGGGTTCTAAAAATAAAAATCTTTTAAGCAAGGCGCGGAGCACAGCTTCACGGCCTAAAATGGAGGCAAAACCATGGAAATTAAATCAGTGTATGACCCAAGCTTTAAGCCCTATGGAAAGGTACTGGAGGGCTATGACACAGCCCAGCTGGCAGCGGCCATGAACGCCATTCCCCTGCCTGAAGCGGGGGTGGCCTACCAGCCGGGGATCGAGTCGTTAGAGGCCTGTGGGATTTTCTCCCAGCTGGCGGACCGGGCCTATGGCGGCATGCCGCTTCAGCTGGGAATGTGCTGGGGCCGGAACACCAAGCTGAACTGCCTGGAATACCACCGGGACAGCGAGGTAAATATCGGTACCGGGGACTTTATCCTCCTGCTGGCCAAGATGGACGACATTGTGGACGGTAAGCTGGACACCGCTAAGGTGCGGGGGTTCCAGGTACCCGCGGGCGTGGTGGTACAGGTTTACGAGACCACCCTGCACTACGCCCCCTGCCATGTAGAGGCGGAAGCGGGCTTCCGGGTGGCGGTGGCTCTGCCCAAGGGCACCAACACGGCCAAGCCGGAGATTGAGAAGAAGGACCCAGAGGACAGCTGGCTGTGGGCCCGGAATAAGTGGCTGCTGGCCCACCCGGACGCCAACGAGGCCAAGGCTGGCGCGTATGTGGGCCTGGAGGGCAGCAACATAGACCTGGCCTAAGGGCCCAAAGAGGCCGCCCACCCGCTGGATGTGAGCAGGCGGAGGATGAGAGACATCAAAAGAAAGGGCGTTACGATGAATACAATAGAACGCTGGGGCATGGTGGAAATCTCCGCCCCTGGTAAAACCCAGGGCAACCCCTTTACAGACTATACCTGCGCCGCCACCTTTACCGGCAAAAACGAGACCGTGGTTGTGGACGGTTTTTACGATGGCGGAGGTACATACAAGGCCCGCTTTATGCCCAGCTTTGAGGGGGAGTATACCTATGAGATCAGCGGGACCTTTGGCGAAACACGCACGGGCTCCTTTACCGCCGTTTCCCCCACAGAGGGCAACCATGGCCCGGTGCGGGTGGCGGGCCAGTTCCACTTTTGCTATGAGGACGCCAGCCCCTACTACCCCATGGGCACCACCTGCTACGCCTGGGCCCATCAGCCCGAGGCGGTGCGCCAGCAGACCCTAAAGGAGCTGGACCAGGGTTACTTTAACAAAATGCGCTTCTGCGTGTTCCCCAAGCACTATATCCACAACTTCCGGGACCCCGTGACCTTCCCCTATGAGGGCACGCCGGTGGACAACGCTGGCCTTAGCGAGGAGAACTTCTCCTATCAGGCGGACTTTGAGGGCAACCACTGGGATTTCACCCGGTTCAACCCAGAGCATTTCCGGCGCATAGAGCGCTGCATTGTGGACCTGATGGACCGGGGCATAGAGGCGGACATTATCGTTATGCACCCCTACGACCGCTGGGGCTTTTCCGCCATGACCCCGGAGCAGGACGACCAATACTGGAAGTACGTGGTCGCCCGGTTCGCCGCCTACCGCAACGTGTGGTGGAGCCTGGCCAACGAGTATGACCTGATGGTAAAGAAAACCTTGGCCGACTGGGAGCGCTACGCCAAAATCCTCTGTGAAAAGGACCCCTACCGCCGCCTGCGGAGCATCCATAACTGTATCCATTTCTACGACCACAGCCGGCCGTGGATTACCCATGCCAGCCTTCAGCGCCAAGATCTGTACCGCCACGTGGAGTACACGGATGAATACCGCACCCGCTGGGGCAAGCCCGTGGTCTGGGACGAGATTGCCTACGAGGGAAACATTGACATGGGCTGGGGCAATATCTCTGGCCAAGAGCTGACCCGACGCTTTTGGGAGGCCGCTCTGCGGGGCGGCTACCCGGGCCACGGGGAAACCTTTATGGACCCGGAGCACGACATTTTGTGGTGGAGCCACGGCGGGCCCCTGCATGGGGAGAGCCCGGCGCGTATCCGTTTTTTGCACGAGATTTTACAGCAGACCCCAGGCCACGGCCTGCGCCTGGCCCAGGGCAGCTTTGACGAGACCGTAGCCGTGCCGGACGGCGTCCATTTTTTGGCCTCGCCTGCCAGCGGGTATGAGATCCACTATTATGGCTTTGGCCGCCCCAGCTTTCGGGACTTTATAAAGCCAGAGGGCCAGTGGCAGGTGGAGGTCGTCGACACCTGGGAGATGACCGTTACCGGCGCGGGGGTGCACACAGGCAAGTTCCGTATTCCCCTTCCCGGCAAAGAGTACATGGCCCTGCGGCTGACCCGGGTGGAATAAACGGCGGGGGCCGCGCGGCATTCCCTCTTTTGGGCTGCGTTCACTATAAATAGACCCTATCAGAATATTTTACAAAGGAGAGAACGGCTATGCTGAAAGTAGGACTGATTCTCTATTCCGTCCGAAACGAAATGGCCAAGGACCCCATTGCCACAGTAGAGCGGGTGGCTGGCCTGGGCTACAAAAACATCGAGGTGTGCAATCACAATGCCATCCAGGACGCGGGATGCGGCTTTGGGGTGGAAGCGGAAACCCTGAAACAGGCTTTTGACCGGTTTGGCTCCCAGGTGGTCAGCGCCCATATCTTCCCCCTGGAAAAGGCGGACCTGCCCGCCGTGCTGGCCTATAACCGCGCCCTGGGCAACCGGAATATTGTAAACCCCATGTGCCGTTTTACCACCTACGATGACCTTATGCGCCAGTGCCAGGCCTTTAATAGCCTGGGAAAGGCCTGCCGTCAAGAGGGCGTCAGTTTTCTCTACCACAACCACCACCACGAGTTCCGCACCTTTGGGGGCAAGAGCATTTTGGACCATATTGTGGAAAACACGGACCCAGACTACCTCTCTCTAGAGCTGGACACCTTTTGGACCATGCGGGCGGGAAAAGACCCGGTGGAGCAGCTAAAGCGCTATGGCCAGCGGGTGAAGCTGATTCACCAGAAAGATTTTGCCTGGGACAGCCTGACCCCCATTAACGCCATTGGCCTGACCCCAGAGGACTATGAGATGAAGCCCGGAGACTCCTTTGGCCTCAACGGCGGCAGCCAGTACGCGAAACAGGGCGGAAAGCTGGCGGAAGAGGAAGAAAAGGCCCGGGCCATTCGCAACACGGCCTTTACGGAGATTGGCACCGGGATCATGCCCATTCAGGAGATCATCAACGCGGCCAACCAGTACACGGGGGCGCAGTACATTATTTTGGAGCAGGACTACACCCGCATGGAAAGCCAGCTGGCCAGCGTGGAAAAGAGCATGGAGGCCTTCCGGCGGTTTGAGGGAATCGCCTGGTAAAAGTGGCTCCTGGCGGCAGGGACGGCGCCTTGCCCGGCCTTTGCCGGGTTCCACTTGAAATATGAAAGCCCCTCTCCGGCAGGGAAAACTGCTGGAGAGGGGCTTTTTTGTATGGCAGGGAAAGGTTTACTTACGGTTATTCATAAGTATATTATC
>JAAWSH010000156.1 GCA_022801475.1 Acutalibacter sp.
ACCAGCACTGCCAGAAGGGCCCCCAAAGGGGCCAGCACCACGGTAAGGCACAGCAGCTGTACCATGAGGGTTTCTACCGTAGAGTCCAGGGGGGTGATCTCCGCCTCTACCACCACCAGCCGGTCGTTGCCCTGGGGGGTACGCAGGGTCACCGCGTAAAATAGCACAGCCCCGTCTCCCCGCCGGGATTGGAACACCTGGGTGTACATCCCGCCAGAGAGATTTACCTGCTCAAACAGGGCCGCAGCCTCCCAGCGGGCGATATTATAGATCATGCTGTCCCGGTAGGGGTACACGTAGCCGGCATAGATTCGTCCCAGCTCGTCGGTGACCAGAATGTTCAGTCCTGTGCGGGCGCAAAGGTCCTGGGCAGCGGCATCCAGGCCGTCGCCGTCCAGCTGGCGGATAATTTCTTTGGAAACGCTTTTTGCCTCCGCTGTCTTAATGGCCCGGTAAAAGGGGCTTAGCAGAAAGATCTGAAAGGCCCACAGCATGGCTACCGTGACCAGGCTGAACAGGACAAAACCCAGAATAATCTGGTTTTTTACCCCCATAGGGCGGTGGGGGACGGCGATCTTTCTCATGATTTGCCATCCCTTTCCAGCAGAAGCCGGAACACGGCCAGGACCGCATTGCCTATAAAGCCTACAATGCCCAGCCCCGCGAACACGTACAGGGCGGTCATGTTTGTCTGGTCCCGGCGGAATAAGATTACGCCCAGCCCGGCCACCCCCAGGATGATGAGCCCAATGGCCACCAGCTGTAAGTAAAATATTCTTTTTTTCACGGCGAATTCACCTCTTTTCCGGCGGGTCGAACCGGTAGCCCACCCCCCGCAGGGTAACAATATAACCGCTATAGGGGCCTAGACGGCGGCGTAGCAGCTTGATGTGGGTGTCCAGGGTACGGTCGTCTCCGTAAAAATCGTAACCCCACACATTGGTCAGCAGCATCTCCCGGGTCAGGGCCAGGCCCCGGTTGCGCACCAGATACAGCAGTAGGTCGTACTCTTTGGGAGAGAGCTCCACTCGTTCTCCGTCCACGGTGACCACCCGGGCAGCCTCGTCCACAGAAAGCCCCCCAAAGCTGAGGGCGTTCCGATTTTGCAAAGGGGTGGGGCGTACCCGGTTCATAATGGCGTTCACCCGCATCATCAGCTCTTTGGGAGAGAAGGGCTTTACCACGTAGTCATCGGCCCCCAGCTCAAAGCCGTGAATTTTATCGTATTCTTCTCCCCGAGCGGAGAGCATGAGCACTGGGGTTGGGCATGTTTTTTTGATTTCCGCGGCGGCTGAAAAGCCGTCCAGTTCGGGCATCATCACGTCCATGATGATTAGGTCGAAAGCGGCGGGATCTCCGCGGCAGAGCTCCACAGCGCGCATACCGTTTTCGGCTTCGGTGACCCGGTGGCCCTCGAACTCGGCGTATTTGCGGATGAGGGCGCGGATTTTTTCTTCATCGTCCACCACTAAAAGGCGGTACATGGCAGCAGCTCCTTTCAAAGTAGAGGATAGGGAGAAGTGGAGGATAGAGAGAAGTAGAGGATAAAGGAAATGGTTGAAAAGAGGGCGGTAGGCCAAACGTCCCGGCAGACAGAGGGGGTCCAGGGGATAGTTCCCCTGGTAGGGTTTGGGGCAATGCCCCAAGGTCTTGACCTTAAAAGGCGGCGAGAAAACGAAAAAAGGAAGCAGAAGCCCAAAGCCAGCGCCCGGCCAATAAAGCGGCATAAGCGCGCCGCCTCAGCTCAGTAGCAAACTGTAAAAATAGAGCGAAGGGGGATGAATCCCCCCGCGATATTTTTACAGGAGCGGACCGCTAGCACTAGGCGCCTTAGAGAGGGGGCCAGGCGGGAAGAGATAGTGTGGTTATTACGGTTGAGAAGGGCCGCAGTCCTAGGAAAGCCGCAGCAGGAGGACCGCTGTTTCGACGTTGCTATGCAACGGCGAAAGGCGCTGCTATGGGGCGGCGAGATTTGGTGCACCCACTTTACTTTTGCGGAACGCTGCGGGCTATGTGCACCCGGCTTTTTGCTCTTGCCGCCCAAAGGGCAAGGCCGCCTCCGGCGGGGAGGGGCTCTGCCCCCTCCACCCCTGCCAGAGGGACCAGTCCCTCTGGACTCCCATCTGTCTGCCGGTCATTTTTAGCCTATTGCTTAATAGGTTCCCTCTGTAGAAAAGGTTACCTCTTTGCCCTCTTTCTTCCGGGAACTCTCACGCCGCTTATTCAACTCATTTAGGAACAGCTCCTCGTCAAAGGGAATCTCCACCGCCTGCCCCAGCCAGCTGGAAAGGTGCATGGCATTAGAGAGAGTCAACCCGTTCAGGCCCTCGCAGCCATTAGCCACCAGGGGTTCGCCCCGCAGAATATTGGCGGCAAAGGCGTTTAAGACCCCCACATGCTGGGGGTTCTCCCCGTCGGTCTCTACCTCGATCTCCTCCATCTCCGGCTTTGCGAAGCCCTCTTGGGAGGTCTTGCAGAAAGCCCGCTCGTCCTCCTTCAGCCGCCAGAACCGCAGCCGGCCGTCCTCGCACACCAGTTTGCCCAGGGTGCCGGTGACCTCGAACCGGTTGGTGCCCGGGGCGTCGCCTGTGGTGGTGACGAACACCCCTGTGGCTCCGTTTTCATACTCCAGGTAGGCGGTCACGTCGTCCTCTACCTCAATATCGTGCCATTTTCCCTCATGGCAGAAGGCCCGCACAGTCTTGGGCAGGCCGCAGATCCACTGCAAAAGGTCCAGCTGGTGGGGGCACTGGTTCAGCAGCACGCCGCCGCCCTCGCCGGCCCAGGTGGCCCGCCAGTCGCCGGAGTCGTAGTACATCTGGGTGCGGTACCAGTCGGTGATAATCCAGTTCACCCGCTTCAGCTGGCCCAGCTCTCCGCCGTGCACCATCTGGTGCATCTTGCGGTACAGGCAGTTGGTGCGCTGGTTGAACATCATGCCAAACACCTTGCCGCTTTTTTGGGCGGCGGCGTTCATCTCCCGCACAGCCTTGGTATACACCCCGGCGGGCTTTTCGCACATTACGTGCAGGCCCTGGGCAAAGGCCTCTTGGGCCAGCACTGGGTGCTGGTAGTGGGGTACTGCGATGAGCACTGCCTGACACAGGCCGCTGCCAATCAGCTCACTGCCCTCTTCGAACACCAGGGTGTCCTTGGGCAGGTGTTCCTGGGCCCAGTTCCGGCGGTCAGGGCGGCGGTCCGCCACAGCGGCGATTTCGATTTCCGGAGTCTGGCCGGAAAGAATATTCTGCACATGGCCGGAGCCCATGTTTCCCACACCGATAATGCCCAGTTTAAGTTTTTCCATATGGAGCCATCCTTTCTATTCTGTACAATTTTGGAAGTGTAAAAGGGAAACTATCATATTAAAGAATACCCTAAGCTAGGGAAAATTGCAAGAAGAAAATGGGCGGATAAAAGCGGGTTTGGCCACTTCTTCTCACTGGACTATAATTTGGAAAATGCCCATTGATTATTTGTTTGTTATGTGATAAAATAACCATAGATATTGATCCCCCAAGGATGGCGCTGGCTCATTTGTGCCGCGCCCCTTTGGAGTGAGCCCCAATAGTTCTGCCTATATGGCGAAAGGAGAAAATTTCATTATGACCAACAACAAATCCGTCCTGAATTGGCTGGAAGAGATGAAAGAGCTGGTCACCCCCGACCAGGTAGTGTGGATTGACGGCAGCGAGGAGCAGATTGAGGACCTGCGCCGCCAGGCCTGCGAGACTGGCGAAATGATCAAGCTGAACCAGGAAAAACTGCCTGACTGTTACTACCACCGGACCGCTGTCAATGACGTGGCCCGGGTAGAGGGCCGCACTTTCATCTGCTCCAAGAAGGAAGAGGACGCCGGCCCCACCAACCATTGGATGGACCCCGAGAAGGCCTACAAGATGCTGTTCGACATTGCCCGGGGCAGCTACAAGGGCCGCACCATGTATGTCATCCCCTATTCCATGGGCCCTGTGGGCTCTCCTCTGGCTAAGATCGGCGTAGAGGTCACGGACTCCATTTACGTGGTGCTGAACATGTCCATTATGACCCGTACCGGCAAGGCTGTGCTGGACGTGCTGGGCGACAGCACCGACTGGGTAAAGGGCCTGCACTGCAAGGTGGACATTGACGAGGAGAACCGCTATATCTGCCACTTCCCGGAGGATAACTATATCATCAGCGTAAACTCCGGCTACGGCGGAAACGTGCTGCTGGGCAAAAAGTGCTTTGCTCTGCGCATTGCCTCCTACCAGGCCAAGAACGAGGGCTGGATGGCTGAGCACATGCTCATTCTGGGTATTGAGAATCCCCAGGGCGAGGTGAAGTACGTATGTGCCGCGTTCCCCTCTGCCTGTGGCAAAACCAACTTGGCCATGATGATTCCTCCCGAGGGCTATACCAAGAACGGCTACAAGGTGTGGACTGTGGGCGACGACATCAGCTGGATGCGCCAGGGCCCCGATGGCCGCCTGTATGCCATCAATCCAGAGAACGGCTTCTTCGGCGTGGCTCCCGGCACCAATATGAAGAGCAACCCCAACGCCCTTATCTCCACCCAGAAGGGCACCATCTTCACCAACGTGGGCCGCAACCTGGACGACAACACCGTGTGGTGGGAGAGCCTGGACAAGAA
>JAAWSH010000157.1 GCA_022801475.1 Acutalibacter sp.
AAACAGAAGCGTTCCAAAGAAGAAAAAACGGCATAGCCACAAGACTATACCATAATTTGATACAGAGATGCCCTCGTACCCTTCACTTCTTTATGTGAAGGGTACGAGGAGACCAGTCTTTTATAAGTCGAGAGAAGTGATAAGCGGGGAGCCATACCTGCCACCACCCTTGTGTGGGATTGGCCCACCGGCTTTACGGGCGGGTCCCTAAATCTTATTCTGCCCATCGTCTATCCCCTGCTCCCGGCTAGCCGCCTTCCTTATGACGACACAATGCCTGTGACCAGCAGAATATCTATTCTGTATCATCTTCCGCATTCTTGCAGGCTTTCTCCCACTGGTACCGCCGCTCTGCGGCGTGATGGGAATCATATCCCCATCGTGTTATCTGCGTGGACATCCGTCCCGGGGCCCTGGCAGGGCTGCTCTCGTTTAAGGCTAATGAGGTGACGATGCGGCGCCTGCATCCGTAGGGCGCCGCATCTTGCATTTCACCGTAAAACATGGTAAAATCATGGGTAAAATATAATGAAAGAAAGGACCCTGACCCATGAGAAAATATATCAACATATCATTTATATACGCTATAGCGGCCATTGTCTGCGGCGTTTTCTACCGCGAGTTCACAAAGCTAACCGGCTTTTCCGGAAAAACAACCCTTGCCTTTACCCACCTGCATATGTTTGTGCTTGGAATGGCTGTTTTCCTAATCATCGCGGTTTTCAGCGCCATAACGGACCTGACCGGGCAAAAGCAGTTCAAGCCCTTTATGCTGCTTTACAATACCGGTCTGCCTTTTATGGTCGCCATGCTTTTTGCCAGGGGTATCCCCCAGGCGCTGGAGATAGAGCTCTCCCCCGGGGCCTCCGCCGCCATATCCGGCATGGCGGGAATAGCCCATATCATGATGACTACCGCAGTCATACTGCTTTTCATGGCGCTTCGGAACAGCCATATCACCGCGCGGCCCTCTAAGTAATCGTGTGCGAACACTTCTGTGGAACACCCCCTAGGCAAAATCTTCTTCAAGCAAGGTCCACTGGAAGTCCTCCCACAGCAGCCTGCTGCCCACATCCGTCCCCTCCGGCAGCAAGAACATCGCCACCTGATTTTCTATGCCGCCGCTGCTGGTCATATAAGCGTAGTCGCCGTTAATGGAATTCACCGTATAGTAAACCGGGTCCATTGATTCACACCTCCCCCATCTTCTCCCTAGTCAAATCCTTAACCCACTTAAACTTCCTAAACCGAAACATGACCCAGGGTATCTTCCCCACCTCGTCCAGGCAGGTGCAGGCATAAACCGCCAGGGGCGACCAGTGGAACACAAAGGCCCCGGTGAAAGCCAGGGGCACGGCAATGCACCACATGCAGACAATGAGGCTGTACATATCGAAAAGGGTGTCTCCGCCGCCGTCCAGCACGCCGTTGATGGTCACGGTGTTCACACAGCGGCCTATCATGTAGATGGCCATAATGACCATCATGCCCCAAAGATACTCCCGGGCCTTGTCCGTAAGGGTGACCATGCCCACTGTAAGGGGGGTAACCGCCAGCACCAAAAGGGTTGAGAGCAGGCCGATCCCATAGGAAAGGTTCTTCAGGCGTATACCGTAGGCCTTCCCTCTCTCAAGATTCCCGGCGCCCAGCTCATTGCCCACCATGATCCCTGCGGCGCTGCCAATACCGTTACACAGGCAGCAGATCAAGTCCCTCACCACCGCCGAGATCGAGTTAGCCGCAGCGGCGTCGCTGCCCATATGTCCGATGATAGCCGTATAGGAGGTAAAGCCCACGCCCCAGCACAGGGAGCCGCCGATCAGTGGCAGCGCCTGGCGGGCAAAGTCGGCGTTCAGCTGCCTGGGAAGCTTAAAAAACCGCCCCAGCGCGGGCCGCACGAAACCGGGCTTTAGGGTTAGGAGCAGGCAGAGCAGCAGCTCCACAGCCCGAGAAATGGTGGTGGCCAGGGCGGCTCCCCTGGCCTGCATTCTGGGCAGGCCCAAAAGCCCAAAGATAAAGATAGCGTTTAAAATCACATTCATCATAACAGCGCTGGAGCTGATAAGCGCCCCCAGTTTAACATGGTCCGTAACCTTCATGGCAGTGAGATAGCACTGGGATATGCCTGTGAGAAGATAAGACCAGCCGGCAATTTGAAGGTATGTGCCGCCAATGGCAATAAGCTCTGGGTCAGCGGTAAAAATCCCCATAAGCATTCCCGGAAGCAGCTCGCAGGCCAGGAAAAACAGCACAGACACCAGCCCCGAGTACCGAAGCATCATATTAAATAGGTCCTCAAGGGCATACCTGTCTCCCTTGCCCCAGTATTGCGCCCCCAGAATGGCGCCAGCCCCCGCGATAGCCCCAATGAACATATTCTGGATAAACTGTATCTGCGTCGCCAGTGACACTGCGGTCATCTCCGCCTGGGCCACGGTGCCCAGCATTAAAGCGTCGGCGGCGGCCACCAGTGCCAGCATCAGGCTCTGCATGGCGATTGGCAGGGTAAGGCGAAAAAGGTCCTTATTGAATTTTCTTTTGTCTATCATTGGTTTTACTTCCCCTTTTTGTTACTGACTCCCTATTATAGAGGCAAACATGGGGTTTGTCAATGATGACGTTTTGCCTTGTGGTACTCTTTTTTACCAGTCCTTCCGGCATGCGCAGCCGTAAAACCGTCGGGTTTTACAATTCCAGCCCACCGCAGATTTTGTGCCGCGATTTAGGCGGCCTCCCCTTTGAGAAAACGCCCACGCCCCTGGTACGGCGGTGGGTCTCCCGGTTGAGTTGTTCCATGACCTTGCTGGTGCGAGCACAAGACCCGTGTTCACTGGGGAAACTGCGGTAAGTCCGTGTCTTTTCCATGCCATCTTCCACCTTTTTGGCAGCCTCTCCGCTTCTTGCTCCAGCAGTGCGTTTAAGGTTTCTTCCATATGATCCTCCATTACGATTGCTTCTTTCTTACAGGGATCCATACCTCATATTGCGCGTTTTCGGGATCTGGATTCAGGTAAACCTCAATATCCGGTGCATCCGCATACTCATATCCAGAAGTGGGCAGCCATTCTGTAATAATACGTTGTTCCAGTTCTTGTATCGAGCGGTTTGTGCCCGATCCAGGAAAAATCGCCCAGGTGGACGCGGGCACAGTGTATTCCTCAAATCCACTGTGATTCTTTGTACTGGACACGGCAATGAAATATCTCCATTGTTCATCATCCATACATGTGCTTACGCCTAATAAGCCCATGGGCGAGACGTCTATCATGCTGGCCAACTTCTGAATCGTTCCATTCACAGCCGCGTCTTGCCACATTTGCGGAACGACCGTAAAGTTTTGCTCCATCTCTTTGTGCAGCGGAGCGGATATGCCAATAATCCGAAAAGCCTCTTTGGTCTCAATTCGATAATTCATTTCTTCAACCCCTTTAATAGCAATTGTAAATGTAATAGGAGGAAACGACTTTATAGATACGCCATTACCTTTGACCGCTGATGGAGCGATGCCATGGACGCTTTGGAAAGCTCTATTAAACGCGGTGGGGGAACGGTAGCCATATTTTTCAGCAATATCAATGATTTTCTTATTTTTACCTTGCAAGTCCACAGCGGCTAAGGACATCCTTCTTCTTCGGATATATTCCGTTAGAGGAATACCTGCCATATAGGTGAACATCCTTTGATAGTGATAGGCGGAACAACAGGCAATCTGCCCAAGCCGTTCATAATCAATCTTACCTGTTAAATGTTCTTCAATATAAACTATACTCTGGTTCAGCCTTTCGACCCATTCCATTGAGATACCTCCGTCACCCATTGTATTTTCTTTTATATATTATAAGGCGTTTGAAACAGTTTTTCCTCTCAATATTTGCACAAAAAAGAGAGATTGGAACATGGCGCCTATTTTGATTTTCTCCTGCAATCGTACAACTCTATTATATCAGATTATTATAGGCAAAAGATAGCGTATACTCGCTTAAAAAACAGGAATACATACGTCCTAACATGGGATGAACTTTCACCATTTATATCACAATCCATTGTTCGCTCCAGGATCTTCCGGGGCTAATGGCGCGTAGCTGGCGCACAATAGAGCTGGGGGTGATATTTATGTTTCCTTATGCTTGGGGCGCGTGGTCCACAGGAACACCGGCAGGAATGTCTGCCGGGATACTGCCAGTGTTTCTCAACGGCCACAGGGATTTACCCGAAGAGGTACGGGCGGCGCTGGAAGAGCACCGAGAGGAGATCCACAGCGAAGCAGACCTAGAGCGCTTGGTAAATGACTTAATGCTGCGCCGTTAAATTTAGCGGAGGGCAGGAAACATTGACCGGTTTGGGGAAAAAGAGCTGGCAGCAATAGGCGGAAAAGACCTTGCATGGGTACAGTGCTTTGCGCTTTAAAAGCAGGTTCCAGCTATGATGAGAGAAAACGGGGAAGGGGGGGCGAAAAAACCCCTGGGCCTTTCCCGTTTTCAATTAAGGAGAAAAAATGAAAAAATTCAGAAAAAACACTTGCTTTTTTTTGAAACATGCGGTATAATAACAGCGTTGTCCGGGTGTGGCGCAGTTGGTAGCGCGCTTGACT
>JAAWSH010000158.1 GCA_022801475.1 Acutalibacter sp.
AATTCGGGAATCACTGTAGATATTGTGGAGGAGGCTTATTCATGAACTATACCCTGTCCGTATCACAAATAAAAGAAGCCATTCGGGACAAACTGTCCCATACTTTCGGGGTGTCTTTGCAGAACGCTACCAACGAGGAATATTACAAGGCCGTGGCCCTAATTGTGCGGGAGCTGATGGCAAAAGGCCGCGCCGAGTTCAATACCAACGCCGAACGTACCAAGACAAAGCATATCTATTATTTATGTATGGAGTTCCTGCTGGGCCGGTCTCTGCGGAACAACCTGTATAACCTGGGCATGGAGGAAAACGTGCGGGAAGCCCTTTCCGAATACGGCATTAAGCTGGAGCACCTCTACGAGCAGGAGCCCGACGCGGGCCTGGGCAACGGTGGTTTGGGGCGGCTGGCGGCCTGCTTTTTGGATGGTTTGGCCACCCAGGGCTACCCGGCCATGGGCTACTCTTTGCGGTATGAGTACGGCCTTTTCCGCCAAAAGCTGGTGGACGGCTGGCAGACCGAGCTGCCGGACTTCTGGCTGCCGGGGGGCTCTGTCTGGATGCAGCAGGTGCCTGAAAGCGCGGTGGAGGTCCACTTTGACGGCCGTATTGAGGAGCGCTGGAACGACCAGTACCATGTGGTAAAACACAAGGACTACACCACTGTTACGGCCATTCCCTTCGACCTGTACGTCTCTGGCAAGGACGGCCGGGGCATCAGCCTGCTGCGGGTGTGGAAGGCTGAAAACAACCAGTTTGACATGAATCTCTTTGGCAGCGGCAACTATATGCGCGCTATGGAGCAGCAGACCATGGCCGAGGTGATCACCAAGGTGCTGTACCCAGAGGACGACCACACCGAGGGCCAGCTCTTGCGGCTTTCGCAGCAGTACTTCCTGGTTTCCGCCTCTATTCAGGACATTATCCGCCGCCACCTGTTTATGCACAGCAACCTGGACGACCTGCCCAAGCTGGCGGCCATCCACCTAAACGACACCCACCCGGTGCTTACTATCCCCGAGATGATGCGGGTGATGCTGGACGAGTGCGGCTACAGCTGGGAGGCCGCCTGGGAGATTGTAAAGAGCACCGTGGCCTATACCAACCACACGGTGATGAGCGAGGCCCTGGAAACCTGGAAGTGCGACCTGGTGAAAATGCGCCTGCCCCGTATCTACCAGATCATTGAGGAGATTAACCGCCGGTTCTGGGAAGAGATGAAGTACAAGGGCGTGGACCACGGCAAAATCTCCCGTATGGCCCCCCTCCAGAACGGCTATGTAAAAATGGCCAACCTGGCTGTAATTGGCTCTCACAATGTAAATGGCGTTTCCGCCCTGCACAGCGACATTCTCAAGGACGACCTGTTCCATGACTTCTATGTGGAAGAGCCCCAGAAGTTTATCAACGTTACCAACGGCATTGCCCACCGGCGCTGGCTGTGCCAGGCCAATCCCCGGCTTTCGGCCCTTCTCACCGAACTCATTGGCAGCGACTATATCTATGACGCGAACCGTCTCTCCGAGCTTTTGAAATACCAGGATGACGCCGCCGTGCTGGAAAAGCTGCAAGCCATTAAGCAGGCCAACAAGGAGCGGCTGGCCAAGTTTGTTAAGCAGAGCCAGGGGGATGTGGTGGACCCCAGCTCCATCTTCGACGTACAGGTGAAGCGCCTACACGAGTACAAGCGCCAGCACATGAACGCCCTGTCTATTCTGGCCACCTACCAGTGGCTGCTGGACAACCCCCACGCGGACTTTACCCCCCACACCTGGTTCTTTGGGGCCAAGGCCGCGCCGGGCTATTACTTTGCCAAGCAGATCATCCAGTTCATTGCCGCCCTGGCCCACGTGATCAACAACGACGAGCGGGTGAACAAGAAGATGAAGGTGGTCTTTGTAGAAAACTACTGTGTTACCTGGGCCGAGCTTCTCACCCCCGCCGCTGAAATCAGCGAGCAGATTTCCCTGGCCGGCACCGAGGCCAGCGGGACCAGCAACATGAAGTTTATGATCAACGGCGCCATTACCCTGGGCACCCTGGACGGGGCCAACGTGGAGATCCACGAGGCTGTGGGTAACGAGAACATCCTGCTCTTTGGCATGAACGCCAGCCAGGTGGAGGAACTGAAGCGTACCGGCTACCGCCCATACCAACACTATAACCATGACCAGCAGCTGCGCCGTGCCCTGGACACTCTGAATCACGGCATTGATGGCAAAAACTTCCATGATATATACAACGCCATCCTCCAGCAGGACCGCTATATGGCCCTGGCGGATTTCCAAAGCTACCGGGCGGCCCAGGAGCGGGCTGTGGGACTGTACCACGACAAGAGCCGGTGGAACAAGATGTCTTTAATCAACATTGCCGGGGCGGGACGCTTTGCCGCGGACCGAGCCATTCGGGACTACGCGGGGAACATCTGGCATGCCAGCCCTGTGCCGCCTGAAAAGAACTTGACCGCCAAGGTAGAGCTGTAAATACAGCCGGCGCATATCTGTAAGTGAAGGAGTTGCTTAAAAATATGTTCCATTCCCGAAACCCCAAATACCGCTCCCCCACCGGTGCGGTAGAGGCCGGCACAGCTGTTCATTTCCGCATTACCCTGCCCCGGGACCTCTCCTGCTCTGCCGCCCGGCTTATTGTGGAAAAGGAGGGAGCCGAGGCCAGCATCCGCGAGATGTTCTGGTGCGGCATGAACGGCCATAACCGCGAATGGTGGGAATGTGACTTTATTCCCGATTCTCCGGGCCTTTATTTCTATCAGTTCGAGGCCCGCACCTGCCGGGGCGTGCAGCGGGTTTCTCGGGGAGAAAACGGGCGGGGCACCTTTGGCGGCACCTGGCGCTGGCAGCTAACTGTATGCCAAAAGGACTTTAAAACCCCTGACTGGCTGGCCGGGGGCATTATGTACCAGGTGTTCCCGGACCGGTTCTGCCGGTCTGGCCAAGAAAAGACCAATGTGCCCACTGGGCGCGGCTACCACGAAAACTGGACCGAGCAGCCCCACTGGCGGCCCAATGAAAAGGGGATTGTGACCAACAGCGACTTTTTTGGCGGCGACCTTTTGGGGGTGCAGCAGAAGCTGCCCTATTTAAAGGAGCTGGGGGTCACCTGCCTGTACCTTAACCCAGTGTTTGAAAGCCACTCTAACCACCGGTATGATACCGCCGACTACTCTAAAATAGACCCCTTGTTGGGAAGCGAGGAAGATTTTCGCAATTTATGTGCTGCCGCCAAAGAGCTGGGCATTCGGGTCATGATCGACGGGGTATTCAGCCACACCGGCAGCGATAGCGTGTACTTTAACCGGGAGAGCCGCTACCCAGACCCCGGGGCCTATCATTCCCAGGAATCTCCCTATTACCCCTGGTACAACTTTCAGCAGTGGCCCAGTCGCTATGACAGCTGGTGGGGTTTCGACACTTTGCCCAACGTGAATGAGACCAACCCGGCATTTAATGAGTTTATTAACGGCGAAAACGGTATTGTCCGCCGCTGGCTGCGGGCAGGGGCCTCTGGCTGGCGGCTGGATGTAGCCGACGAACTGCCCGATCCGTTTATTGACCGGCTCTCCGCTGCCGCTAAGGCTGAAAAACCTGACGCTCTGGTGCTGGGCGAGGTGTGGGAGGATGCCTCCAACAAATCTGCCTATGGCGTGCGCAGGCGGTATCTTTTAGGCGGACAGCTGGACAGCGTGATGAACTACCCCTTCCGGGACGCGATTCTGGGCTTTCTGTTGGGAGGCGACGCCAAGGATTTCGCGGAGGCTATTGAAAACATTGTGGAAAACTATCCTCCCCAGTGCCTGCATCTGCTGATGAACCACATTGGCACCCACGACACCGAGCGGATTCTAACCGTACTGGGGGGCGAACCTGCGGGCAGCCGGGGCCGGGAGTGGCAGAGTCAACAGCGGCTAAACCCCGCTCAGCGGGAGATAGGGCTGGCCCGGTTAAGGCTGGCGGCCATGCTACAGTATTTACTCCCGGGAGTACCCTGCATCTACTATGGGGACGAGGCGGGTATGGAGGGCTACCGCGACCCCTTTAACAGAGCCTGCTACCCCTGGGGCCAGGAGGACCAAAGCCTGCTTTCATGGTATAAAGCCCTGGGAGCTATGCGCTTAGCGCATAAGGATATTTTAGCCCAGGGAGGGTACCGTACCCTGCGGGCCGAGGGCAACCTGCTGGTGCTAGAGCGGTACCGGCTTACCCCAGCCCAGGCCATGAACGCTGCCCGGCGGGACAGCCTGTTGCTCATTGTAAACCGCAGCGACCGACCGCAGAGCATTAAGGGGCTAAAGCTGGATCTATCCGGCGGCCAGCCTGTGATCGGCGAGAACCTGGACGGCGTTAGCGTACTGCGGCCATACAGCTGTGCGCTGCTAAAATTTCACAAAGAAATTGAAATAAACCCTTGACAAATGGCGAACCAGAAGGTATAATAAGGAAGTTGGAATAAGCGCCAGTAGCTCAGCTGGATAGAGTGTTTGGCTACGAACCAACAGGTCGGGGGTTCGAATCCCTTCTGGCGTGCCAGGTTTACACATCTTAACAGATGCCACCCCCAAA
>JAAWSH010000159.1 GCA_022801475.1 Acutalibacter sp.
CGCCGCCCTGGCTGCTCTGGCTGCTCTGGCTTTCTGTTGTGCCGCTCTGCTGAGAGCTGCCGCCGCTTTCGCCGCCGCACGCCGCCAGGCTAAGCACCATGCACAGCGCCAAAAGAGCCGCCAGGATTCTTTTTCCTGTCATAAGTAAAACCATCCTTTCTGAATTTACCAATTTTTAGTGAGTGCGGGGCCGCTCTGTTTTTACCCGTTTGCCCCTATTTCACTAATAAATAAAGTATAACCCATTTGCCAGGGTTTTTCTGCAAAAATTGTGATTTCCAATGTCAAATTTGTGACCAATTTATGTCCAAGTTGCAATTCTCTCTCTTAGATATTGCATAAAGAGGCCTTTAAGGCCGATGCATAGACATAAAAAAAGTTGCCATTCCATACATTGCTGAAAAGAATGACAACCAACGCGTCTGCAACTCTATACCACACCCACAAAGTCCCTTTGAATTCCTTGTGGATTTCAAAGCGCCGCCACCCTTTCCATGGGGAGGCCAGCCCAAATCCATAAATATCATTCCATGAAATAATATTCAATACCATGAGAAAATTTGCTCCGCCTGGTGCCTGGAACAGCGGGTGCTTTGCAAGAACGCCTGTCTGGTTATTCAGATTTTCCCATTTCCTCTTGGGGCTTATGGCGCCGGGCGCGGTATTCCACCGGCGAGCAGCCGCAGAATTTTTTGAACACCTGAGAAAAATAAGAAAAATTGCAGTACCCCACCCGGGATGCCACCAGGCTGACCGGCACGTCCGTATCCGCCAGCAAAGACTGGGCCACCCGCATTTTTTCGGTCAGTATATACTCGCTTAAAGAGCCGCCGGTCTCCCGCTTAAAAAGCCGGGAGAGATGCTCTGGGCTTAGATACACCATCTCGGCAATTTGGGTCCGGTTCAGCTCCTTGTCCAGGTTCCGGCGGATGTACTCCATCGCCTTGCGCACAGGCCCCAGGCTCTCTTCCGGCGGCTGGCTGGCCGCGGCCTGGCTGCTGCGGTACTCCTCATAGGCGTAGTAGCGGCGCAGCTTGGCGCTTTCTTGCAGCTTGCCCGCCGCACGAATTAGGGCTTCTTCGATCTCCTCATAAGGCGCGGGCTGCAAGATATAGTCGAAAGATCCCAGCTTTACGGCCTCTTGGGCATAGCCAAACTCCGCGTGGGCTGTAAGAAAAATGCAGCCCACCTCTGGTTTGCGCTGGCGCGCCCAGCGCAGCAGCTCAAAGCCGTTATGGGGCGGCAGCTCAACGTCGCACAGCAGCATGTCCACCCGCTCTTGCAAAAAGACGTTTTGCGCTTCTTTTAGGCTGTAGGCGGGAAAGGCCTTTTCCACCCAGGCGCGCTGCCAGTTTACGCCGCTTAACAGGCCCCGCACCACCTCTGGCTGGTCGTCAATCACTAGGACATTCATTGCTTTCCCCCTCTTTCAGCTGGTTTTGTATGGGAATCATAATCTCGGCCACGCAGCCGGGATTGGTGTTATAAAAAGCGTACACCACCTGGCTGCCGTACACCAGCTCTATGCGCTTTTTGATGTTGTTCAGCCCCACATGGTGCTGGGTGTACTCGCCCTGAAAGGGCGCGTTAATCTCTCGCAGCACTTCCTCCGAAAAGCCGGGGCCGTTGTCGCTAACAGACAGGTCAATGTAGGTCTCCCCTCCGCTTTTCAACACAAAGGCTTTTACGTCAATTTCCAGTGGCTGGTCCGTGTCCGCCCGGTGCTTCACAGAGTTTTCCACCAGGGTCTGCAAAGAGAGGGGCGGCAGGGAAAACCCCAGCAGCCGGGGCTCCGCGCTGATGCGGCAGATGGGGGTACTGGTAGAGCTGAGGGCCTGAAGCTCGATATAGGTTTTAATATGCTCCAGCTCCTTCTCCAAAGGCACAAAATCCATGCTGTCCTGAAACATAGCGCGGATATGCCTGGAAAAAGCCAGAATCATCCGCTGGATCTTCTCACAGTCTTGCTGCTGGGCCAGGGCATAGAGATTTTTAAGTCCATTTAAGAAGAAATGGGGCCGAATTTGCAGCTGTAAATATTGCAGCTGGGCTTTTTGGCACTGGATCTCTGTCTCGTAGGAGGTAATTTTCAGCTCCTTAATCTGGTGGATCATGGTATTAAAGGTTTCAGACATCTGTTGAAACTCTAAAATTTGGTCCCCGGTATCCGCTTGTGCCTCCAGGTTTCCCTCCCGAATGCGGATCATAGTCTGCTTCAGCTTTTCCACCGGAGTGACAATCTCCCGGTGGAGCCCTACCAGCAGCACAGGCACACAGAGCACTGTGAGCAGAGACAGTCCCAAAAGAATGATCTGCACCGGGTCCAAAACTTCCAGGTAGCCTGCCCCGCTTACCAGAAACACCAGGTTACAGTTGGTGCCTGTTAGCTGCCGGCCAATGATCATGTACCGCCGGGGAGAGCCAGAGAGAAAATAGCCCTGGTAGTCATAGTCTTTGGGCAGGCGAATGTTCTGTTCCTCTAAAAAGGCCTGCTGGGTCAGGGGCTGGTTTTCCATGGTGGTAAAAGAGACCACGGCCTCCCGCTCCAGCTCCCACTCTGTAATGCCCACCAGCTGGTCCAGGGGGACCAGCGCCACCAAATAGGTTCCGTTGCTCCCATAAAACCGCAGCAAATACACCTCGTCCTCAATTTTTACCCAGTTCCATCCCATTCCCATGGCATACTGGTCCCGTGCCACGGCCTCCCGAACAAAGCTGCGAATCTGCCGCTTGTGCTGGTATGTGAAGTCCTCGGTAAAAATATCTCGCTCGGCGCCGCTGGTGTGGCTGTAAATGAAAAACGCCCTTGCTACTGTGTAAGAGGCCGCCAGGGGCTTGAGCTGCTGGTAAAGAGCATAAGACGCCAGGTGGGCCTGTAGCTGGGAGGCGCCCCCGGAGAGGGTGCGAAAGTCCAAGTTGCTGGCCACAATGGCGATAAGGGCGTCGTCAATGGCCGCCAGCTGGTCCTCAATCTGCCAGACACAGGCGTCCACTGTGCGCTGGTTTGACTCGGCCAGCCGGTGGTTAAACGCCTGGATAGAATAAAGAGAATTGACAATAAGAAGCACGGCCAAGGGCAGCACCATGCAGAGCACAGTGGTGCGCAGCATGCTTCCAAAGGATCTGCTTTGCGCCGGGCCCATGGCACTCCTCCCCTTCCCCATTTACGCGGTAATATCCACGCCCTGCCGGTAGCCGTCTAAAATACTGGTATCAAAGGGCGCGCCCCAGTCCCAGCCTGGATTGTGCTGGCGGACAAATCCCGCCAGCCGGGTGGCCTCGGTGTGGAACATCTCATTCAGTGTCCAAGACGCGCTTAGCCGCTCTTCCGGGGCTAGGGACAGAACATAGCCCCGGATAAGACCGCTGATGTCCTCTCCGTCGCTAACCCCATAGCCATTTTTCATGTGGTCAAAGGCAATCTGCTTCACCTGCCGCGCCACAGTTTCGTCCACTGGCACGATCTTCCGATAATTGCCCGCCTGGTTTAAGCTCATTCCCGGCGTGCCATAGGGGTTGACATGGGGCTTGCCCTGCCCGCCCTGGGCAAGCTGCCCGGCACGCTCCTGCTGCCGGCTTTGCGCCAATTGTCTGATCGTCATAGAACGGCCTCCTTTTTTCTGAAAGTTTCTATATGAGGGCTTGTGAAAATAATTTTTGAGTCATGGAAAGCCTCCGGGAGCAAAGAAACAGTCGCCGTCCGTTGACCGCGCCATATTTCTTGACAGATTCTATTTCCCAAGAGGTCTATTTAACTAAGGCTTGTTTGAAAACATAAGGAGAAAACCATAAGCTGTACTGCCAGCGAGGGTTTTCGGCGCTGGAAGGAACCGCTAATGACGGCGTTTGCGATTGTTCAAACAGGCCCAGGATTTCCCGCCGAAAACAAGGAATCTAACAGGTATATCCCCTTAAAACAGTGCACTACATTTTATTATTAAAATCGGCATTTTATGGCAGAAGTTAAGGGGTTGGCATCGGGATCCCCTTATAAAACCGCATAAGATTCGCCCGGTTTTCCTGAGTGAATTTGTTATATTTTTCAAATTCACCTTTTGCTCGCACACACTCCATCAAATACACAAAGAATAATAACTATTTATATAGGAAAAATGATGAATTTGGAGACAGACACCGGCTCTGCCATTTCTGTGGTTAACAAGGATTTTTTATGGGGAAAACCGCCTCTTAGGGGCAAAAGACGGCCTTCCGGATTTTTCCAGCAAGCCCTGACTCCGTAACCATATAATAGGGGTTTGCCCACTAAAATCATTTTTAGCATTGACGCTAGAGTCTGTTTGAAAACCGGAGAAACACAGAATTTTTGGCCAGGAACCAGGGGTTCAATAAAAAAACCAAGAAAGGCCTGCCGCCTTCCCAGGATTTTTGACGCCGAAAGCACCGTTTCTGGTCAGAGCAGACTGTATCTCGGCGTTTTTAAACAGGGTCTAGGGAAAAACCCTGGCAAACTTCCACACCGCACACAGCTTTTATAGTAAACGCACTTGAAAATCGGTACATACCGATTTTCAAGCAGAATGGCGCGGGCACGCCC
>JAAWSH010000263.1 GCA_022801475.1 Acutalibacter sp.
CCCGTGTATTGCGGAAATGCCGGACCTTGCCGCTTTCGAAAAAGCCCTGCCAGATAACGTGCAGCTTATTACCATCTGTGTTGATGGAGAAAAGAATGAAGATAATGCAAGGGAATTATTGCAATGGGCCGAGTATGAGGGGGTCACCTTAGTTAGCGGGAATGATAGTTTTAAAGCTCTATTAAATGAAGTCCAGGGCGTACCCACCACTATTTTTCTGGATTCAACAGGAAGTCAGGTATGCGACCCGATTGTTGGAGGAGGATTTCAGGACTTTGAAGGCGTTTTTCTCAAGGCTGTGAATAAGGCGCTAAAAGCCAGTGGAAAGGCGGAAATTAGCCTTGAAAAGTAAGCGGATTTTGGCCGCGCGATATGGTCTTTTAGCCATAGCGCTAGTATTGATCGCTATTGGCTTGCTGGGTAGAGAGCAAGTGGAAGTCCTGCAAAAGGCGGTGATGATATGCCTAGAGTGCATTGGAATCGGTTGAAAAAGGGGAAGATGGGCTTTCAGCGAAAGGTTCAGCTAGCTGCCGCTGTGTTAGTAAACGGGTATCTGCTGGGCTTTGCAAAGGGGAAAATTTTCACTGGCAGTACAAAGGCGCTTTGTGTGCCAGTGCTTAACTGCTATTCCTGTCCCGGTGCGCTGGGAGCTTGTCCCATTGGAGCATTACAGGCGGCTTTGGGCGGCAGCAATCACCACTTTCCATTTTACGTATTAGGTTTGCTGATGTTATTCGGCGTGGTGCTGGGACGTCTAGTATGCGGGCTCTTGTGCCCCTTTGGGCTGGTGCAGGAGTTGTTGTACAAAATACCAGTGCCCAAGTGGAAGGTGCCGAAAAAAGTAGACAGGCCAGCTCGTTGGCTTAAGTACATCATTCTGCTGGTAATGGTAATTCTGCTCCCAGCTTTTGCTATTACGGATATAGGGGTCACCTCACCCTATTTTTGTAAATATCTATGTCCCGCAGGGACTCTTGGGGGCGGTGTTCCACTGCTGTTGACCAATCCCTCCTTGCGGGCGGTCGTAGGCGTGCTTTTTAGCTGGAAAGTACTGGTTCTTGTATTCATCCTGGCGGCATGCATGTTTATTCAGCGTCCTTTTTGCCGTTATCTCTGCCCACTGGGCGCTTTCTATTCCCTTTTTAACCGCTTTGGTTTCTATCAAATGCAGCTCGATAAAAATAAATGTGTGGGTTGTCGTAAGTGCCAGCGTGCTTGCCCTATGGCAGTAGAGGTTACAAAAAATATCAATAGTCCAGAGTGTATCCGCTGCGGAAAGTGCAAAGAAATTTGTCCTACAAAAGCGATTACCTCTGGCTTTGAGGGGAAAGAAAAGAGCGGAGGCAGCTTGAAATCAGAAAAAGCAGAGTAAGGGAAGAAGGAGACCACCGCTTGTTTTGCAGCTTATTATAGACAATCTGTCCTTTTTGTGCTATAATGGAGAAGCCGCAAATGATTAAACAAAGAGAATTTGCAGGCTTCTATACAGTGTCTTTCATATGACGAAAGGAAAGTGACCTGGTATGACCATTCTTCCTCAAGATTATTCTCCCGCGTTAGGCCTCTATGACACCCAAAAGGCTATTGGACTTATCAAGAATATTTTTCAGGTAAAGCTGTGCGCGGCCCTTCATCTGAAACGTGTAACAGCGCCGCTGTTTGTGGACCCCGCTACCGGTCTGAACGACGACCTAAATGGAGTGGAGCGCCCAGTAGGCTTTGACATTCCCGCTGTGAATGGAAACGGCCAGGTGGTGCATTCTTTGGCTAAGTGGAAGCGTTTGGCCCTGCATGACTATGACTTTTTTGTGGGAAACGGCTTAGTGGCCGATATGAACGCCATCCGTCGGGATGAAGAACTGGATAATCTCCATTCAATTTATGTGGACCAGTGGGACTGGGAAAAGGTTATTTGCAAAGAGGAACGTACTTTGCAGTTTTTGCAAGAGACAGTCCGAAAAATTGTAAGCGCTATCTGCGGTACTTTAGACGAGCTGCAATGGCAGTTCTCTGATCTTGCAATTTCCCTCTGTCGGGATGTGACCTTTATCACTGCGCAGGAACTGGAAGATTTATGGCCCGGTTTGTCGCCGAAAGAAAGAGAAAATGCCTTTACAAAAGAGCACAAAACTGTATTTATTCAGCAAATTGGCGGAAAGCTGAAGAGCGGTAAGCCTCACGACGGCCGCGCTCCGGACTATGACGATTGGTCCTTAAACGGCGACCTGCTATTTTGGCACGAACCGCTGGGGCTTGCGCTGGAGATCAGCAGTATGGGTATTCGCGTGGACCCTGAGTCCCTGGACCGGCAGCTTAGGGAGGCCGGCTGCGATGCCCGGCGGGCGCTGCCCTTCCACAAGATGTTGCTCTGTGGAGAGCTGCCCCTTACCATCGGCGGGGGCATCGGCCAAAGCCGCCTGTGCATGCTGCTGCTGGGCAAGGCCCACATCGGCGAGGTCCAGGCCTCCCTGTGGGACCAGGAGACCAAGGCCGCCTGCAAGGCGGCAGGTATTGTGTTGTTATAAATTACGCGAAAAAGAGCCCCCTCGGCGGTGAGGGGGCTCTTTTTTCTAGCCGTGCGTTATGGCGTTTTGAGAGTAGGGAAGCAGCTCTTTGCCGCCTTCTGCCGAGCATATTTCCATGATGACCGGCGGATCATCCTGGTCCAGGGTCAACTCCAAGGCCAGGGCCAGGCGGCTTAAGTCCTGGGGCAGCGCCGTATCACCGGCACAGGCGGCGAAGCCAACGTCATGATTGATATATATTGTGCCCCAGGTAAAAAGATTATAAACGCCGGCCTGAGTATCAAAGACAGACATATGGGTCTGAAACTCATAAAATTTCTTATCGATAAACAAGCTGTTAAAAATATTACCGTTAGCACCTGTAAAAGCGGGGCCCCAGCCCTCTATGGCCTCGGCGGGCTTTACCTCTAAAGTTCCCTCTGGGTTACCCATGATAAGCTTGTACCGGGGGACCTTCAGCCGAACGCTGGCTTCGTAGTCTCTGCCGTTAACGGCCAGGATGCAGTCGTATTTCAGGGTGGAGGGGGTGAAGAGGTAGAGGGCGGAGGCGGCTAACGCCAGGCAAAGAACAATGATTAGCAGAGAAATTTTCTTTTTCATCTATATTCCCCTTAAAACAGGTGTACTTTTCCAGGTACTTTTTAAAGAGCCCCCTCGCCGGTGAGGGGGCTCTTTGGGATCACAGGCATAATGTGGATTTACTTACGCAGGTTCTGTTTCAAGATAGATTCTAGCATACACATTGTTACTCATTTGGTAATGGCTAAAGCGTGTACGGATAGAGGAAGGGGTGGTCGTGGAAACAGGGGGGACTTGATAGTCTAAATACTGACGCTCAGTGGCATTTCTTCTATGACAAAGTGAAGTGCCATTTGGATGTGAAAAACCGAGATTAATCAGATCGGTGTTTTCATAATTCGTGCCATATATTCTTATCCATCTGTATCCATAGGTAGGAATGCCTTGTCCGATGGGGGGAACTGTAACGCCGTTTCTGGCAGGAGGAATATTTAATCTCCCGTATAGAATTCTTGTAATCGATTGCGGAGAAATCCCCTCGTTATCTACAGGAATTTCGTTAGAAATGGGCTCTACTGGCAAATCCCAGCCAGGGAACAAATCGCTAAATGCTGGAAGTAGTTCGGATTCACCTGTGGTAGGGTCAACACAGTAAACGGTATAGCCGTCTGCGGCCCAGTCCTGGCGGTAAATCAATTCATTTCGAGCAGTGATAATTTTGTCTTTCAAACTTTGCACAGCCTTATCTTGATTGAGATAAGCATAGTGCCGTTTTTCGGCTTGGGTTTTAGGAAGAATGGCCTCCTTAGCTGATTCTAGAATAGCACGTTCTTCTGGTCCAGGGTTAACCCAATCAGCAGGGAAAAGGTCATGAAAAGCTGGGAGAGCCACTTCTGTGCCCTCCGGGTCGTCGATAGAGCCATAAGAGGCCCCGCCGCAATATCTCTCATCATACCAATCCTTGCTCCAAATAAAGCTGTTTCTGGCAGAGAGAATCTTTGCTTTCAGCTCATTCACAGCGGTGTCTATGTCCATGTGGGCATATTCCTGAATTTCGGCCTCTGTCATGCCCACAGCGGCCTGAGTCGCGTATTCCGGTACAGTTTCTGTTTCGGAAAGCAAAGGCGCTGGCGCTGCAAAAGCCGGCGCGGCACATGACGCGGCAAAGGTTAGGGCAAGCATCATTGAAACCAATTTCTTCATGAAAATTTCTCCTTTCCACTATGCCTATGATCTTAAGTTGATTATATAACAAATAGGGAGAAAAATCAATGCTAAAAAGGAAATATAATTAATAAAAGCTTCTAGTTTTATCTAGGCGGTTCCAAATAAAAGGACTTTCAGTATTTTTATCCTGGAACATAAATCATCATCTCTATCACAAAGCACCTGTGGAGTTGGTGGATATTAAGTGTGGACAACAGCAGGCATCATGCTGCTGTAGGTCATGTGAAAAGAGCCCCCTCACCGGTGAGGGG
>JAAWSH010000160.1 GCA_022801475.1 Acutalibacter sp.
GTAATGCCCAGCGCCAGCTTTGACAAGGTGTTCCCTGTGCATGGGCACACCACCATGGCATCCACCAGTCCCTTAGGGCCCAGGGGCTCCACCTCCACAATGGTGTGCAGCACCTTTCGGCCCGTGATTTTCTCCCCTTGGCTAATAAAGTCCGCCGCTTTGCCAAACCGGGTATCTGTGGTATAGACGTTTTCCGACATAATGGGCAGCAGGGCATAGTCCCCGCTTAGTTCTGCCATTTGCTCCATGGCTCTGTCCAGGGTGCAGAAAGAACCGCACATGGCAAACCCCAGCGTTTGCATAGTATACCATCTCCTTTCGTAAATGCTCTACTCCTCCCGCAGCATATGATAGACCGCTTCCTGAATCAGCTCTCCCGAGGCCTTGGGCGACATCCGTCCCGGCAGAGACGGGGCTAACAATACCCGCACCCCGGCGGCCTCGGCGGCCTCCAGATCAATGCCGCCGGGAGCCGAGGCCAGTTCAACGGCCAGTACATCCTGGCTCTGGCAGGCCAGGGCCTCTTCGCCAATGACCCGGGCGGGCACAGTATTGAAAATCAGATCAAAGGGCCGGGCAGTCTCCCCATAACGAAGGGCCTGGTATCCCGCGGCCCGGATACAGGTAAGGTCGCTGTCCTTTCGGGCGCTGCAAAACACCTGGGCCCCCATGCCCCGCAGCATGCCGCACAGGGCCTTTCCAATGCGTCCATAGCCTGTTACCAGGCACCGGGCGCCGCCCAGGGTGCCCGGGTGCTCTTGTACCGCCAGGGCCACCGCGCCCTCGGCGGTTAGATAGGCGTTGCCGGCTACCAGCTCCTCCCGGGCGTAATAATCACCGTAGCGCACCTGTTGCCACAAGGGCGACGAGGCCACCAGCTTCGCCATCATGCCCCCAAAGACTCGTTTGCCCCCGAACAGCCGGGCAAAGCTGTCGTCCAGCCGGATCTCCATGTTGGAAAGGGGCGTATTTAGGTAAAGCCCGTCCCGGGTGGCAGGCAGAGGCAGCAGCACGGCTTCGCATTTTTCCGCCAGCAGAGAAAGCCCCACCTGAGGGAACCCCTCCCGGCCAGGGGCATTTTCCAGGCAGCTAAGGTAGACCCGGCAGCCATCGTTAGCCAGGGCCCTGGCCAAGTAGATCTGCCGCAGGTCCCCGCCCGCTATGCCAAAGGCACTGATCATATCAGACCCATCCTTTCGGTTGATGAAGGTATTTATAGTAAACGCACTTAAAAACCAGTATTTACCCATTTTTAAGCTGTCCGGTTCAAAACAAGTGGAATCCCTTTTTTGACCCGCGTTAACTATACCATAGGGCTTGCCCCGCCCCTGGGGGATATTCCATAGTATGGCGGAGGCCAGGTTTTGGTGAAATATATAGTAAACACTCTTAAAAACCGGTCCTGCCGCCTAGAGTCTGTTAAAAAATAAAGAGAATGACGAATTTTTGCCCAGAAGAGGCCGCTTTCCGCGATCCTCGCCAACCACTAGAGTCTGTTTGAAAACCGAAGAAATGCTGGATTTTTGCCCAGAAATGAGGGATTTCAAGGAAAAAACCGCAAGAAAGGCTACCGCCTTTCGAGGATTTTTGACACCGAAACCTCCTTTTCTGGGCAAAACAGACAGTATTTCGGAGTTTTAAAACAGACTCTAGAATAGCGGGCTTTATTCTTCCAGAGCCTTTTCGGTCTTACGCACCTTTTCGGTGCGCACATTTACCACAATCAGCAGGGCCATTACCGCGACGAACAGCACGGTGGACAGTGCGTTGATCTCTGGGCTCACCCGCTTGCGGGTCATGGAGTAAATATAGATGGGCAGGGTCTGGGTGGTGCCGCTGGTAAAGTAGCTGATGACAAAGTCGTCAATGGACAGGGTAAAGGCCATGATCATGCCTGTGACAATGCCGGGCATAATCTCTGGCAGCACCACCTTGAAGAAAGCCTTTACCGGCGGGCAGCCCAGGTCTTGGGCCGCCTCATACAGGGCGGGGTCCATTTGCCGCAGCTTGGGCAGCACCGAGAGAATCACATAGGGCAGGCAAAAGGTGATGTGCGCGCCAATTAGGGACAGCATTCCCAGGCTGCGCCCCCCTACCAGGCCCACCGCGAACACAAATAGAAGCATAAGGGACACGCCGGTGACAATCTCCGGGTTCACCATGGGGAAGTTGGTGATGTTCATCATCACCCGCTTGGGCAGGCGCTTCATGGAGTTAATGCCAATGGCAGCTATGGTGCCCAGCACGGTAGAGGCAGCGGCCGCAGCCATTGCAATGACCAGGGTGTTGCGCAGGGCCTCCAGAATCAGCCGGTCCTCAAAGAGCTTTTCGTACCACTTCAGGGAAAAGCCGCTCCACACCGTGCGGCTGGCGGTCTCGGTATCGTTAAAGGAGAATACAATCAGCACCAGGATGGGGGCGTACAGAAACAGAAAAATCAAAAAGGTATAGATCCGGGCCATCGCTTTGCTCATAGCAGCATACCTCCTCCCGCGTTATCCTCTCCCTCATCAAACTGATTCATAATGCCCATGCAGATGAGGATAATCACCATCAGTACCAGGGAGATGGCAGAGCCCAGGTTGGGGTTGTAGGCGCTGCCCAAAAACTGCATGTCGATCAGGTCGCCGATAAGCAGGTTGCCGCCGCCGCCCAGCATTTTCGAGATGATAAAGGTGCTCACCGCTGGCACAAAGACCATGGTGACTCCGCTGATGAT
Source organism: Acutalibacter sp. (assembly GCA_022801475.1). GTDB lineage: Bacteria > Bacillota > Clostridia > Oscillospirales > Acutalibacteraceae > Acutalibacter. Next base: position 2,720 of record JAAWSH010000160.1, read on the forward strand.
GCCCGGCATGCTCATGGGCACCACCACCTTGAGGAACACCTTGCGGCTGTCCGCCCCCAGGTCCTGGGCGGCCTCGATGACGCTGGGGTCAATCTTGGTCAGCACAGAGTACAGGGGCAAAATCATATAGGGAATATAGTTATATACCATGCCTAGCACCACGGCCCCGGCGGTGTTAATCATATGCACCCGGGGTAGGCCCAGGGCCGAGAGCAGGCTGTTAATCAGCCCGTTGTCCTCCAAGAGGGTCATCCAGGCATAGGTGCGCAGTAAAAAATTCATCCACATGGGCAGCATGACCAGCATGACCATAACGCTTTGGCGCTTGGCGGGCATACGGGAGATAATATAGGCCAGGGGGTAGCCAAGCACAAGAGAGAGGGCCGTGGCAATGGCCCCCAGCCAGATGGAGCGCAGGAATACGTTGGAGTACTGGCCCACGCTAAGGATATGCTCCAGGGTAAAGGCGCCGGACTGGTCTGTAAAGGCGAACCAGGCCACCAGCAGCATGGGCAGGATGATGAAGATGGTCATCCACACCGTGTAGGGGGCGCAGAGAAGCTTAGAGTTGGTTTTCATCGCTGTCCTCCTCCAGGCCCCCGCCAGCCATCCTATCCTCCTCCAGCTCGTCGGAGAAGGTGCTGTAGTCGCCAAACGTACCCGAGTACTCGGACTTTGACATAACGTGGATGTCGTCTGGAGTTAGGGACAGGCCGATGCGGTCCCCCACCCCGCAATAGTCCGTGGACTGTATCATCCACTTAAAGCCAGCCACGTCCACAATAATCTCATAGTGCACGCCCTTAAAGGTAACGGCCGTCACCTCGCCTGTAATGTGGGTGGAGTCCGCCGCTACCACGTCGATGTCCTCTGGCCGGATGACCACATCCACCGGGGTGTTCTGGCCAAAGCCCTTATCAAGACACCGGAACTTGTGCCCCGCAAAGCGTACCAGGTAGTCCTCCAGCATCAGGCCGTCCAGGATATTGGACTCGCCGATAAAGTCCGCCACAAAGGCGTTTTCCGGCTCGTTGTAAATGTCTGTCGGGCTGCCGATTTGCTGGATCACGCCCCCGTCCATTACCACCACCCGGTCCGACATGGAAAGGGCCTCCTCCTGGTCGTGGGTGACGAACACAAAGGTAATGCCCGTCTGCTGCTGAATCTTCTTCAGCTCTACCTGCATGTCCTTGCGCAGCTTTAGGTCCAGGGCGGAGAGGGGCTCGTCCAGCAGCAGTACCTTGGGCTCGTTGGCCAGAGCCCGGGCCATGGCCACCCGCTGCTGCTGCCCGCCAGAAAGCTGCCCCACCCCCCGGTGGGCGTAGCCAGAGAGGTTCACCATGCGCAGCATCTCGTGCACAGTGGCCTTTACCTCTTTTTCGCTTTTCCCCTTTAGCCGCATGCCAAAGGCAATGTTGTCGTACACGTTCAGGTGGGGGAAGAGGGCGTACTTTTGAAAGATGGTGTTTACCTCCCGCTTGTGGGGGGGCAGGGCGGTGATGTTTTCGCCATTAAAAAAGACCTCGCCAGAATCGGGCCGGATAAAGCCCCCGATGGTGCGCAGCACGGTGGTCTTTCCACAGCCGGAGGGGCCCAAAAGGGTGACGAACTCTCCGTCGCGAATGTCCAGGCTAAAGCCCGAGAGCACCTGCTCGCCATCGTAAGAAACAGCGATGTCTTTTAGCGAAATGATAGAATTTTCCATAGGGCAATGCGTCTCCTTTGCGGCCAGCGCGGCGTGCCACAAAACCGCCGCGCTGGAAAATTAGTTGCGTGTCTTTCGTTATTCACAACATAACCC